>NZ_JCBAMT010000007.1:0-127018 GCF_059760445.1 Achromobacter sp. D7-1
CACGCAATGTGCGGGGGCTTTTTTTGCTCCCGAGGCCCGGTGCGTCCCGCAAGGCGGGCGAGGCTCGCGGAGACTGATTTGGCGTCAGTGCTTGGCGTGGTTGGCGGGCGGCGTGGCCAATTTGTCGACCAGCGCGATTCCCAGCGCCGACAGGATGAACAGCGCGTGGATGACGGTCTGCCACATCACGCCGGCCTCGGAGAAGCGCGCGTTGGGGGTGCCTAGCGTCCCGGCTTCGATAAAGGTGCGCAGCAGGTGGATCGAGGAGATGCCGATGATGGCCATCGCCAGCTTGACCTTGAGCACGCTGGCGTTCACATGGCTGAGCCATTCCGGTTGGTCAGGATGGCCCTGCAGGCGCAGGCGGGACACGAACGTTTCGTAGCCGCCCACGATCACCATGACCAGCAGGTTCGAGATCATCACCACGTCGATCAGGCCCAGCACCAGCAGCATGATCTCCATTTCGCCGAAGCTGCTGGCGTGCGTCACCAGGTGCCACAGCTCTTTCAGGAACAGCATGACGTAGACGCCTTGGGCGACGATCAGGCCCAGGTACAGGGGCAGTTGCAGCCAGCGCGAGCTGAAGATGAGGCTGGGCAGCAAGCCCAGGCGGGGAGGGGTGTTGGAGTTCATTTGTGGGTGCGAGCCGAATGGTATGTGCGAAAAAGGCGGGCGCAATTCTATCAATGCCGCGTTGCCGCAGATATCAGTTTTTTAAGAGCGATCCAGTCCGGCGCAAGCGCCGGCTAGCATGACTGCGCGGATCTTGTTGGGGTTTTATGTAAGAAAAGCTGGCATTTGCGAAACTGTGTGGCGAAACGCTTTGTGTGCATTGGTCGTATATAGAATTGCGGCCTCGTTCGCATAGAGCCAGTAAAGAGGAGTTTGTTCCCATGAAGATCCGCTACACCGTTGCCGCCTTGAGCGTTGCGCTCGCCCCTTTCTCCGCCTCCCAGGCTTTGGACATCGGCGGCCTGGTCGGCGCCGGCAGCAAGGTCGTTCAGGCTGCCACGCTGAGCGATGCTGAAATCAAGACCCTGTCGGACAAGGCTTGCGCGCAAAGCGATTCGCAGGAAAAGATTGCTGCTCCCGGCAGCAAGTACGACGCCCGCCTGCAGAAGATCGCCAAGCAACTGGGCGGCACCGTCAACGGCCAGAAGGCCAGCTACAAGGTCTACGTCACCAAGGACGTCAACGCGTGGGCCATGGCCAATGGCTGCATCCGCGTCTACAGCGGCCTGATGGACATGATGACCGACGATGAAGTGCTGGGCGTGGTGGGCCACGAAATCGGCCACGTCGCGCTGGGCCACAGCAAGAAGGCAATGCAGACCGCCTACACCGTTTCCGCCGCGCGCGACGCCGCCAATGCGGCAGGCGGCGCTACCGTGGCCGCGCTGAGCTCGTCGCAACTGGGCGACCTGACCGAGAAGTTCATCAACGCGCAATTCTCGCAATCGCAGGAAAGCGCCGCCGATGATTACTCCTTCGACCAGTTGCAGGCCAAGGGTCTCAATACCCGCGGCCTGGTGACGGCCTTCCAGAAGCTGGCCGAACTCGACGGCGGCAAGAGCGATATGATGAGCTCGCACCCGTCCTCGGCCAAGCGTGCGCAGCACATCGAAGAGCGCATCGCCAAGGCCAAATAAAGCGTCCGTACAGGCGTTTCTCCTCCCGTCCCGGGTGGAAAACGGGGCGCGAGTATCCGGACTTATCCGGGTGCTCGCGCCCCTTTGCGTCAGGGGGCCGGAAGTTTCCGGTAAAATGCCGCGTTTATCCGCCCGTCATCTCTTTATCTCTCGGAAAATAGGTCTTTTAATGCAGCCTGTGGTTGAAACCCTCTCCGGCCTGGAGCGCCGTGTTGATCTGGCCGTCTCGGTGGCCGACGTCGAAAAGGAAGTCCAGGCGCAATTGAAGCGCGTGGCACGGACCGCCAAGGTCCCCGGCTTCCGTCCTGGCAAGGCTCCGCTTGCCATGCTCGAGCGCAGCCATGGCCCCGGCATCCGCTACGACGTGATCAATGGCCAAGTTGGCCGTGCCTTTGAACAAGCCGTCGACGGCGCCAAGCTGCGCGTCGCTGGCGCCCCGAATCTCGAACCCAAGACCGACGGCGTTGCCGACGACACGCTGGCGTTTACCGCCACGTTCGAGGTCTATCCCGAAGTCGCCGTGCCGGACCTGTCGACCCTGGCCGTGACCCGCTACGAAACGGCCGTCACCGACGCCGAAGTGCAGCAAACGCTGGACGTCCTGCGCAAGCAGCGCGCCACGTTCGAAGCCCGTGAAGGCCGCGCCTCGCAAGACGGCGACCGCGTCACGCTGGACTTTGCCGGCACCATCGACGGCGTGCCGTTCGAAGGCGGCAAGGCCGAAGATTTCCCGTTCGTGCTCGGCCAAGGCCGCATGCTGCCGGAATTCGAAGAAGCCGCCCGCGGCCTGAAGGCTGGCGAAAGCAAGGTCTTCCCGCTCAAGTTCCCCGATGACTACCAAGGCAAGGAAGTCGCCGGCAAGACCGCCGAATTCACCATCACCGTCAAGGAAGTGGCTGAAGGCGTGCTGCCCGAGCTGAACAGCGAATTCGCCAAGTCCCTCGGCCAGGCCGAAGGCGACGTCGAAAAGCTGAAGGCCGACATCCGCAGCAACATCGAACGCGAAGTCAAGGTCCGCTCGGCTGGCCGCACCAAGTCCAGCGTCATGGACGCCCTGGTCGAAGCCGGCAAGTTCGACGTGCCGAAGGCACTGGTCGACAACGACGTGCAAGGCCGCGTCGCCGCTGCCCGCGAAGAGCTCAAGCAGCGCGGCATCCCGAACGCCGAGTCCGTGCCGATCCCGGCTGAAGCCTTCGCCACCGAATCCGAGCGCCGTGTGCGCCTGGGCCTGCTGGTGTCGGAACTGGTCAAGCAAGCCCAGCTGCAAGCCAAGCCCGAGCAAGTTCGCGCGCGTATCGAAGAGTTCGCCGAGAACTACGAACAACCCGCCCAGGTTGTCAGCTATTACCTGGCTGACCGCCAGCGTCGTGCTGAAATCGAGGCTATCGTGCTGGAAGACAATGTCGTCGCGCACGTGCTGGAAAAGGCCAAGGTCACCGAAGAGAAGGTGCCTTTCGATCAGTTGATGGGGATGGCGTAACACTATGCAGAGATTCACCGATTTCTATGCGGCAATGAATGGCGGGTCTTCGGTGACCCCCACCGGCCTGGGCTACATTCCCATGGTGATCGAGCAGTCGGGGCGCGGCGAGCGCGCCTACGACATCTATTCGCGTCTGCTCCGCGAGCGGCTCATTTTCCTGGTGGGTCCGGTCAATGACGCAACGGCCAACCTGGTCGTGGCGCAGTTGCTGTTCCTGGAATCGGAGAATCCTGACAAGGACATTTCCCTATACATCAACTCGCCCGGCGGGTCGGTGTACGCGGGAATGGCCATTTTTGACACCATGCAGTTCGTCAAGCCGGACGTGTCCACCCTGTGCACCGGCCTGGCGGCCAGCATGGGCGCGTTCCTGCTGGCCGCAGGCAAGAAGGGCAAGCGCTTCACCCTGCCCAACTCGCGCATCATGATCCACCAGCCCTCGGGCGGCGCCCAAGGGCAGGCATCGGACATCCAGATCCAGGCTCGCGAGATCCTGGACCTGCGCGAACGCCTGAACCGCATCCTGGCTGAAAACACCGGCCAGACCATGGAACGCATCGGCATAGACACGGAGCGTGACAACTTCATGTCGGCCGAAGATGCGGTATCGTATGGACTGGTGGACAAGGTGATGACCTCCCGCTCGGAAGGCTGACTTCCAGGTTGATCTGACCCGCTGCCATCATGTTTGAGTAAGCGCATGCGCTAGGCTAAGTTCCAGCCTGGCGCATCTTTACCTGAGATACGAAAGAAATATGCCTGAAAAAAAGGGATCGGCAGACGCAAAAGTGCTGCATTGCTCGTTTTGCAATAAAAGCCAGCATGAAGTCCGCAAGCTGATCGCGGGTCCGTCGGTATTCATCTGCGATGAATGCATAGACTTGTGCAACGACATCATCCGCGAGGAGGCGCAAGCCACCGCGCGCGCGGCGATTCGTTCCGAACTGCCCACTCCGGCTGAAATCAAGACCTTCCTCGACCAGTACGTCATCGGGCAGAACTCGCCCAAGCGCATGCTGGCCGTGGCCGTCTACAACCATTACAAGCGCATCCGCCACGGCGAGATCAAGGGCGACGAAGTCGAGCTCTCCAAGAGCAACATCATGCTGATCGGCCCCACCGGGTCGGGCAAGACGCTCCTGGCCCAGACGCTGGCGCGCATGCTGAACGTGCCCTTCGTCATGGCCGACGCCACCACGCTGACCGAAGCCGGTTACGTGGGCGAAGACGTCGAGAACATCATTCAGAAGTTGCTGCAGAACTGCAACTACGAAGTGGAAAAGGCGCAGCGCGCCATCATCTACATCGATGAAATTGACAAGATTTCCCGCAAGTCCGACAACCCGTCCATCACCCGCGACGTGTCGGGCGAGGGCGTGCAGCAGGCCTTGCTGAAGCTGATCGAAGGCACGGTCGCTTCGGTGCCCCCGCAGGGCGGCCGCAAGCACCCCAACCAGGACTTCGTCCAGGTCGACACGACCAACATCCTGTTCATCGTGGGCGGCGCCTTCGACGGACTGGAAAAGGTCATCCGCGACCGTACCGAAAAATCGGGCATCGGCTTTTCGGCCTCGGTGCGCGCCAAGTCGGAACGCGGCGTGGGCGAGCTGTTCTCCGAAGTCGAACCGGAAGACCTGATCAAGTTCGGCTTGATTCCCGAACTGGTCGGCCGTCTGCCGGTGGTCGCCACCCTGGACGAACTGGACGAAGCGGCCCTGGTGCAGATCCTGACCGAGCCCAAGAACGCCTTGCTCAAGCAATTCCAGAAGCTGTTCGCCATGGAAGGCGCTGAGCTCGACGTGCGGCCCGCGGCCCTGAAGGCGATCGCCCGCAAGGCGCTGCGCCGCAAGACAGGCGCGCGCGGCCTGCGTTCCATCATCGAGCAGGCCCTGCTCGACACCATGTATGACCTGCCTTCTCAAGGCAACGTCAAGCGCGTGGTGCTGGACGAGGGCGCCATCGAAGGCGAGGGCAAGCCATTGCTCATCTACGCCGACGAGGACGCGGCTGCCGACAAGCCAGAGCGCGGAGAAGTCCGCGATGCCGCAGCCTGATATTTCAAAAAAGCCCGTTCCTGTAACGGGTTTTTTTGCCTAAGGCGCATTCCCGGGTGCAAACACGCTTTTCCCGCAGGCGCGACGCTTGCATACTGGGAGTGCCGCCCCGGGGTTTTTTCCAGCCTTTGGGTTATCCGGGCGCCGAGATCTTGAATTTTCGGCTATTGTTCCCATAACAGACGTAACCGACGTGGATTGCCCGGGTATACCCGGATCTCCCGTCCCCGATACGCCGAGTCATACCGAGGAACCTCCTATGTCTGCCAGCCAGACCCTGCCTTCCGACCCGATCGACCTGCCCCTGCTCCCACTGCGCGACGTCGTAGTGTTTCCGCACATGGTCATCCCGCTGTTCGTCGGCCGTCCGCGCTCTATCCGCGCGCTCGAGGTTGCGATGGAAGCGGGCAAGAGCATCATGCTCGTGGCCCAGAAATCCGCCGGCAAGGATGATCCCACCCCCGAAGACGTCTACGAGATCGGCTGCGTAGCCGGCATCCTGCAGATGCTCAAATTGCCCGACGGCACCGTCAAGGTGCTGGTCGAAGGCACCCAGCGCGCCCGTATCAACAGCATCGAAGACGCCGATTCGCACTTCACCTGCCAGGTGAGCCCGATCGAACCGGACGCCATGCAAGGCTCCGAGACCGAGGCCCTGCGCCGCGCCATCGTGGCTCAGTTCGAGCAGTACGTAAAACTGAACAAGAAGATCCCCCCGGAGATCCTGACCTCGCTGGCTGGCATCGATGATGCCGGGCGCCTGGCCGACACGATCGCCGCACATCTTCCCCTGAAGCTCGAGCAGAAGCAGAAGATGCTCGAGATCGTCGGCACCTCCGAGCGCCTCGAAGGCCTGCTCACGCAACTCGAAACCGAAATCGACATCCTCCAGGTCGAAAAGCGGATTCGCGGCCGCGTGAAGAAGCAGATGGAGAAGAGCCAGCGCGACTACTACCTGAATGAGCAGGTCAAGGCCATTCAGAAGGAGTTGGGCGAAGGCGAAGAGGGCGCGGACATCGAAGAGCTTGAAAAGAAGATCATCGCTGCCCACATGCCCAAAGAGGCGCGCAAGAAGGCCGATGCCGAGCTCAAGAAGCTCAAGCTCATGTCGCCCATGTCGGCCGAAGCCACCGTGGTGCGCAACTACATCGATACGCTCATCAACCTCCCCTGGAGGAAGAAGAGCAAGATCAACAATTCCATCAGCAACGCGGAAACGGTGCTGGACAACGACCATTACGGTCTGGAAAAGGTCAAGGAACGGATCCTCGAATATCTTGCCGTGCAACAGCGCGTGGACAAGGTGAAGGCGCCCATCCTGTGCCTGGTCGGCCCTCCTGGCGTGGGTAAGACCTCGCTCGGCCAATCCATCGCCAAGGCAACGAACCGCAAGTTCGTGCGCATGGCGCTGGGCGGCGTGCGCGACGAAGCCGAGATCCGCGGCCATCGTCGTACGTACATCGGCTCCATGCCTGGCAAGATCGTCCAGAACATGTCCAAGGTCGGCGTGCGCAATCCCTTGTTCCTGCTCGACGAAATCGACAAGCTGGGCATGGATTTCCGTGGCGATCCCTCCTCGGCGCTGCTCGAAGTGCTGGACCCGGAACAGAACCACACGTTCCAGGACCATTACATCGAAGTCGACTTCGACCTGTCCGACGTGATGTTCGTGGCTACCAGCAACACGCTGAACATTCCGCCGGCCCTGCTGGACCGCATGGAAGTGATCCGCCTGTCGGGTTATACCGAGGAAGAGAAGATCCACATCGCCCGCGACCATCTGCTGCCCAAGCTGATGAAGAACAACGGCGTGAAGGATAGCGAACTCACGGTCGACGACAGCGCGCTGCGCGACATCGTGCGTTACTACACCCGCGAAGCCGGCGTGCGTGCGCTCGAGCGCGAAGTGGGCAAGATCTGCCGCAAGGTCATCAAGCAGTTGCTGACCCAGAACGACCGCGCCAAGGCTGAAGGCAAGACCGTCGAGGTCAAGCCGGTCAACGTCACGGGCGACAACCTGAGCGATTTCCTGGGCGTGCGCCGTTACGCCTTCGGCATGGCCGAAAAGGAAAACCAGATCGGTCAGGTGACGGGTCTGGCCTGGACCGAAGTCGGCGGCGATCTGCTGACGATCGAAGTCGCGGACATGCCGGGCAAGGGCGTCATCCAACGCACCGGTTCGCTGGGCGACGTGATGAAGGAATCGGTCGAAGCGGCCCGCACGGTGGTGCGTTCGCGCGCCCGCCGCCTGGGCTTTGCCGACAGCGTCTTCGAGAAGCACGACATGCACGTGCACGTGCCGGAAGGCGCGACACCCAAGGACGGTCCGTCCGCGGGTATCGCGATCACCACGGCCATGGTGTCGGCCTTGTCGCGCATCCCGGTGCGCGCCGACGTCGCCATGACCGGCGAGATCACGCTGCGCGGCGAAGTCCTGCCCATCGGCGGCCTGAAGGAAAAGCTGCTTGCAGCTCACCGTGGCGGCATCAAGACGGTCTTGATCCCGGAAGAAAACGTCAAGGACTTGGCGGAAATCCCGGACAACGTCAAGAACCACCTTGAAATCGTGCCGGTGCGCTGGATCGACAAGGTGCTGGAAATGGCCTTGGAGCGTCTGCCGGAGCCCCTGGCCGAGGAAGAGGCCGTCAAGGAACCCCTGGTGGCCAAGCCTGCCGAACCCGGTTCGACCGATCCGGTGCTCAAGCACTGATGAACGCCTGGAGGACGCCGCCCTCGGGTGGCGTTTCTCCAAGACAGGGCCTTCAACAAAAAACCCCGCCAAGAAAATCGGCGGGGTTTTTTTACGTAGTGCGCGGACGCAGAACGCCGGGGTCTAGTGCAGTGCGTGTGTGCGGATCAGGCCTACTGCAATGCCCTCCAGCGCAAAATCCTGGCCGGCTTCGACCACAATGGGTTCGAAATCGGGGTTTTCGGGCAGGAGTTCGATGTGGCCGTTCTGGCGCTGCAGCCGCTTGACCGTGACGTCGTCGCCCAGGCGAGCCACCACGATCTGGCCGTTGCGGGCTTCCGAAGCCTTTTTTACGGCAAGCAGGTCGCCTTCCAGGATGCCGGCATCGCGCATGCTCATGCCGCGGACCTTGAGCAGGTAGTCGGGCGCCTGAGCGAACAGGTTGGGGTCTACGCCGACTTCGCGTTCGACGTGCTCGGCGGCCAGGATGGGGCTGCCCGCAGCCACGCGGCCGACCAGGGGCAGCAGTAACTGCGCCAGGCCCGGCATCGGCAGCGAGCTTTGCGTGGAAGTGGGGGAGGCGTCTTTCAGGCGGATGCCGCGGGAGGCGCCCGCCGTCAGTTCGATGGCGCCCTTGCGCGCCAGCGCCTTGAGGTGATCTTCCGCTGCATTGGGGGAACGGAAACCCAGGGCCAGGGCGATTTCGGCGCGCGTCGGCGGGAAGCCGGTGCGTGCGACGGTCTGCCGGATGAGGTCCAGGATTTGTTGTTGGCGATCAGTGAGTTTGCTGGCCATGGCGATGATCCGGTGCTAGCGGACTGTACATATATACAGCGCCATTCTGGGGG
The DNA here is from genome assembly GCF_059760445.1 of Achromobacter sp. D7-1. NCBI lineage: Bacteria > Pseudomonadati > Pseudomonadota > Betaproteobacteria > Burkholderiales > Alcaligenaceae > Achromobacter > Achromobacter sp. D7-1. The sequence continues at coordinate 8,727 of NZ_JCBAMT010000007.1, forward strand.
ACGCAGCGCAAAAAAGCAAGCCAGCCCGCGCCAAAAGAAAAAGCCGGCCCGCGCCAAAAGAAAAACGGGACCCGAAGGTCCCGTTCCTGGCGGCAGGCCCGGATAGGCCTGTGCGCGGCAAGTGGTCTTAAAGCACTGCTGCGATGCCCTTGGCGACCTTGTCGATGTTGCCGCTGTTCAGCGCGGCGACGCAGATGCGGCCGCTGGACACGGCGTAGACACCATGCTCTTCGCGCAGGCGATCCACTTGCGCGGCGGTCAGGCCCGAGTACGAGAACATGCCGCGCTGCTGCAGCACGAAGCTGAAGTCCTGCTTGCCGCCGTGTTCCTTGATCTTGTCGACCAGTTGCTTGCGCATCTCGCGGATGCGGTCGCGCATGCCGGCCAGTTCCTCTTCCCACATGGCAAAGAGTTCAGGCGTGTTCAGGACCGTCGACACCACCGTGCCGCCGTGGGTGGGCGGGTTGGAGTAGTTGGTGCGGATCACGCGCTTGAGTTGGCTCAGCACGCGGGTGGCTTCGTCCTTGCTGCCGGCCACGACCGTCAGCGCGCCCACGCGTTCGCCGTACAGCGAGAACGACTTCGAGAACGACGAGCTGATGAACATGGTCAGGTCCAGATCGGCGAACATGCGCACGACCGAGGCGTCTTCGGTCAGGCCGTCGCCGAAACCCTGGTAGGCGATGTCCAGGAACGGGACCAGCTTGTTTTCCTTGACGACGGCGGCGATCTGCTTCCACTGGTCGGGGGTGGGGTCCACGCCGGTGGGGTTGTGGCAGCAGGCATGCAGCACGACGACGGTCTTGGCGGGGGCGGCCTTCAGGTCGGCCAGCATGGCGTCGAAGTTCAGGCCGCGGGTGGCGGCGTCGTAGTACGAATAGGTGCCGACCTCGAAGCCGGCGCGCTCGAACAGGGCGCGGTGGTTTTCCCAGCTGGGATCGCTGATCAGGACCTTGGAGGTCGGCAGCAGCTGGCGCAGGAAGTCGGCGCCGATCTTCAGCGCGCCGGTTCCGCCCAGGGCCTGGGTGGTCAGCACGCGGCCGGCGGCGGCCAGCGCCGAATCCTTGCCCAGCAACAGGGCTTGCGCGCCGGTGTTGTAGCCGGCGATGCCTTCGATCGGCAGGTAGCCGCGGGCGGCGGCGGCTTCGATGCGGGCGGCCTCGGCCTTGCGCACCGCGCCCAGCAGGGGAATGCGACCCTGATCGTCGTAGTACACGCCCACGCCCAGATTCACCTTACCGGGACGCGTATCAGCGTTGTATTGTTCGTTCAGGCCAAGAATGGGGTCGCGCGGCGCGAGTTCGACGGAATCGAAAAGGGTGCTCATGGGAGTCTGATGAGGTGGGTGGACGCAGTACAGGCTGCTGTGGATAATGAGGGGTTTACCCTGGAAGAGTCTAGCATGCCTAAGAGCGCAATAGACCCGATTACGGCGGGGGCTGCGGCGAACCCGGCGGCCGATCCCGTGGCGGCATCGGCCGTGGCGGACCCGTCCGCGCCAGGCCCTGGATTCATCGACTTCCCGGGCAGCCCGTTTCATCTGTACCAACCCTATCCGCCGGCTGGGGATCAGCCCACCGCCATCGAGGGGCTGACGCAGGGGGTAGAGGACGGCCTGATGTTCCAGACGCTTTTGGGCGTGACGGGCTCCGGCAAGACCTACACCATGGCCAACGTGATCGCCCGCATGGGACGGCCGGCGCTGGTGCTGGCCCCCAACAAGACGCTGGCCGCCCAGTTGTACGCCGAGATGCGGGAGTTCTTCCCGAAGAACGCGGTCGAGTACTTTGTTTCGTATTACGACTACTATCAGCCTGAGGCCTACGTCCCGACGCGCGACCTGTTCATCGAAAAGGATTCGTCCATCAATGAACACATCGAGCAGATGCGGCTGTCCGCGACCAAGAGCCTGCTGGAGCGCCGCGACACCATCATCGTGGGCACGGTGTCCTGCATCTACGGTATCGGCAACCCGGGCGACTACCATGCCATGGTGCTGATCCTGCGCGCTGGGGATCAGATCGCCCGCCGCGAGATCCTGGCGCGCCTCGTCGCCATGCAGTACACCCGCAACGACGCCGAGTTCACCCGTGGCGTATTCCGGGTGCGCGGCGAGACCATCGACATCTTCCCGGCGGAAAGTCCGGAGCTGGCGCTGCGCCTGACGCTATTCGACGACGAAATCGAAAGCCTGGAGCTGTTCGACCCGCTGACCGGCCGCATCCGCCAGAAGCTGCCGCGTTTCACCGTTTATCCCGGTTCGCACTACGTCACGCCGCGCGATACCGTGCTGCGCGCCATCGAAACCATCAAGGAAGAGCTGCGCGAACGCGTCAAGCGTTTTGTCGACGACGGTCATCTGGTCGAGGCCCAGCGGCTGGAGCAGCGCACCCGTTTCGACCTGGAAATGCTGCAGGAACTGGGGTTCTGTAAGGGCATCGAAAACTACTCCAGGCACCTGTCGGGCGCGGCGCCGGGCGAACCGCCACCTACCTTGATCGACTACCTGCCGTCCGATGCGCTCATGTTCATCGACGAAAGCCACGTCACCATCGGGCAGTTGGGCGGCATGTACCGCGGCGACCGTGCGCGCAAGGAAACGTTGGTGCAGTACGGCTTCCGGCTGCCTTCGGCGCTGGACAACCGGCCGTTGAAGCTTGAAGAATTCGAGGCCCGGATGCGCCAGTGCGTATTCGTATCGGCCACGCCGGCTGCGTACGAGAAAGAGCACACCGACAACGTCGTGGAGCAGGTCGTCCGACCCACCGGGCTGGTGGATCCGCTGGTCGAGGTCCTGCCTGCCCGCACGCAGGTCGACGATCTGCTCGGGCAGATCAAGGCGCGCGTCTCGCAAGCTGAGCGCGTGCTGGTCACCACCCTGACCAAACGCATGGCCGAGGACCTGACGGACTTCCTCAGCGAACACGGGGTGAGGGTGCGCTACCTGCACTCGGATATCGACACCGTAGAGCGCGTGGAGATCATCCGCGACCTGCGCTTGGGCACGTTCGACGTGCTGGTGGGGATCAACCTGCTGCGCGAAGGCCTGGATATCCCTGAAGTCTCGCTGGTCGCCATACTGGACGCGGACAAGGAAGGTTTCCTGCGGTCGGAGCGCAGCCTGATCCAGACCATAGGCCGCGCGGCGCGCAATCTGAATGGCCACGCCATCCTCTATGCGGACCGCATCACCGATTCGATGCAGCGCGCCATGGAAGAAACCGAGAGACGACGCGCCAAGCAGCAGAAATTCAACGCCGATCATGGCATCACTGCCAGGGGCGTGCAGAAGGCCGTGCGCGAGCTGATCGACGGCGTGGTCGCGCCCACGCAGCACGATGCGCTCGAGGCGGCGGTGCCGGCTGAGTTCCTGAAGGACGAAAAGGCCCTGGCCCGCGAGATCAAGCGCCTGGAGAAACTGATGATGGACCATGCCCGGAATCTGGAGTTCGAGCAGGCGGCGGCCGCCCGCGACGCCTTGACCGCGCTGAAGCAGCGGGTGCTTCTGGATGGGGCGGTATAGGCCAGGTTGGTGTACCTAAATGTTTCTATTGGCTGACGGTCTGCTGAATTTTTAGAAAATCTGTTGCGTTGCAATCAAGCTGTCGCAATCAGGCGAATTCTCCGGGTCCAGTGTTCAGGCGCAGGATCCGGATTCAATCGTAAGTGTATGATTTGTTTGGGTTAATGATGGCGATGTATTGGCTCGGCCCGAATCTCGCAAACGCAAAAAAAGCTTGCCTTATCTCGGGTTTTCCCGCACACTTACTTCCATGATGACCAAGGTACTTTTCGTTTGCATGGGCAATATCTGTCGCTCGCCGAGCGCAGAGGGCGTGTTTCGCCATTTGGTGAACGACGCGGGTTTGGGCGATGTGGTTCGCATCGACTCCGCGGGCACGCACGCGTTTCACATCGGCGAGGCGCCTGATGCCCGGGCGCAGGCCGCAGCGCGCAAGCGCGGCTACGAGATCACGCACTGCGAAGCGCGTCAGGTCACCGCGGAGGATTTCCGCGATTTCGACCTGATCCTCGCCATGGACTGGGACAACCTGTCTGCCATGCAGCAGCAGTGCCCCAAGGCCTACCAGCACAAGCTGATGCTGCTGATGCGCTTTGCCAACGAGTTCGAGGAGGCCACCGTGCCCGATCCGTACTATGGCGGCGCCGATGGTTTCGGCAAGGTATTGGACTACCTGGAAGACGCCTGTCAGGGTGTGCTCGAGCTGGTGCGCAAGCGCGCTACCCAGTATCAGGCGGCGTGATCCGTTTTTTCCGCAGGGCTGCCCGCCGGGCGGTTCTCGGAGAAACTGGGCAGAAAAAAACCGCGCGAATGCGCGGTTTTTTCTAGCCGGGAGCCATACCAAATTAGTCGGGAATAGGCTATACTTGAGCCAATTACTCGGGTATTGACCGCTGGATTCGCCTGCGGCCATTGCCGAATCACAGGGAACCTACCATGCGGCTAACTACCAAGGGGCGTTTCGCCGTGACTGCCATGATCGATCTGGCTATGCGGCAGCATAGCGGTCCGGTCACTCTAGCGGCCATCAGCCAGCGTCAGAATATTTCGCTGTCCTACCTGGAACAGCTGTTCGGGAAACTGCGTCGCCACGAACTCGTGGACAGCGTGCGCGGTCCCGGCGGCGGCTATTCGCTTGCACGCCTGGCCCGTAACGTTACCGTCGCCGACATCATCTTTGCCGTCGACGAACCCCTGGACGCCACCAGTTGCGGCGGCAAGCGGGACTGTACGAGCGGCAACGACGGCAAGCCGGGCAAGTGCATGACGCACGAACTCTGGGCTACGTTGAATCGCAAGATGGTGGATTACCTGGATTCGGTGTCCCTGCAAGATCTGGTCGATCAGCAGCGCGTGCGCCAATTGCAGGAAGCCAACAATCAAGCGCAGGCTTGCGCGGTACGCGTGAACCGGGTGGGGGGCGCCGCAAGCGCCGCCAATGCTCCGGCCGCGACCGTCGCCGCCAACGCCACCGTATAAGCAGTATCAGGAGTTGTAGAAATGACCACCCGCCCGATCTATCTGGACTATTCGGCCACGACGCCCGTCGACCCCCGCGTCGTGGACAAGATGGTGCCCTGGCTGTACGAGAACTTCGGCAACCCGGCCTCGCGCAGCCACGCGTTTGGCTGGGAATCCGAAGATGCCGTCGAACGCGCCCGCGAAGAAGTCGCCAAGCTGGTCAACGCCGACCCGCGCGAAATCGTCTGGACCTCCGGCGCGACCGAGTCCAACAACCTGGCGATCAAGGGCGCCGCGAACTTTTACTCCGAACGCGGCAAGCACATCGTCACCGTCAAGACCGAGCACAAGGCTGTGCTGGACACCTGTCGCGAACTCGAGCGCCAGGGCTTCGAGGTGACCTACCTGGACGTCAAGGACAACGGCCTGATCGACTTGGACACCTTCAAGGCCGCGCTGCGCCCTGATACCGTGCTGGTGTCGGTGATGATGGTGAACAACGAAATCGGCGTGATCCAGGACGTGGAAACCCTGGGTGAAATCTGCCGCGAGAAGGGCATCATCTTCCACGTGGACGCCGCCCAGGCGACCGGCAAGGTGGCCATCGACCTGCAAAAGCTCAAGGTCGACCTGATGTCCTTCTCCGCCCACAAGACCTACGGTCCCAAGGGCATCGGCGCGCTGTACGTGCGCCGCAAGCCGCGCATCCGCATCGAAGCGCAAATGCACGGTGGCGGCCATGAGCGCGGTTTCCGCTCGGGCACGCTGGCCACGCACCAGATCGTCGGCATGGGCGAGGCTTTCCGCCTGGCCCGCGAGGAAATGGGCACCGAAAATGAGCGCATTCGCATGCTGCGCGACCGCCTGTGGGCAGGCCTGTCGCAGATCGAAGAGGTCTACCTCAACGGCGACATGGATCAGCGCGTTCCGCACAATTTGAATGTCAGCTTCAACTATGTCGAAGGCGAATCCCTGATCATGGCGATCAAGGAATTGGCCGTCTCCAGCGGCTCGGCCTGCACCTCGGCCAGCCTGGAACCGTCCTACGTGTTGCGGGCCCTGGGCCGCAACGACGAGTTGGCGCACAGTTCGATCCGTTTCACCCTGGGCCGTTTCACGACCGAAAAGGAAGTGGACTACGCCATCGAACTGCTCAAGAGCCGCGTCGGCAAGCTGCGCGATATGTCGCCGCTGTGGGAAATGGCCAAGGAAGGCATCGACTTGAACACCGTTCAGTGGGCTGCGCACTAAGCGCCCGCGCCTAGAAATTCGTGGAGAATTAACATGTCTTACAGCACCAAAGTTCTGGATCACTACGAAAACCCGCGCAACGTCGGTTCGTTCGACAAGTCGGACGAATCGGTGGGCACCGGCATGGTCGGCGCACCCGCCTGTGGCGACGTGATGAAGCTGCAGATCAAGGTGAACGAAGCCGGCGTGATCGAAGACGCGCGCTTCAAGACCTACGGTTGCGGTTCGGCCATCGCTTCCAGTTCGCTCGTGACCGAATGGGTCAAGGGCAAGACCCTGGACGAAGCGATGAACATCCGCAACACGCAGATCGCCGAAGAATTGGCCCTGCCGCCCGTGAAAGTCCACTGTTCCATCCTGGCCGAAGACGCGATCAAGGCCGCGGTGCAGAACTACAAAGAAAAGCATACGGCCCCGGCCGAAGCTGTGGCGGGCTGAACATGTCCGTTACCCTGACCCAACAGGCTGCCACCCATATCGGCCGCTACTTGCAGAAGCGCGGAAAGGGTATCGGCTTGCGGCTCGGCGTTAGGACCACGGGCTGCTCCGGCATGGCCTACAAGCTCGAATACGTGGACGACGTGGCGCCGGAAGACGTGGTGTTCGAAAGCTTCGGCGTGAAGGTCTTCATCGACCCGAAAAGCCTGTCCTACCTGGACGGCACCGAACTCGACTACGCCCGCGAAGGCCTGAACGAAGGCTTCAAGTTCCGCAACCCCAACGAGAAGGCGACCTGCGGCTGCGGCGAGTCGTTCACGGTGTAGGTCTTGGCTGTAGACGATCACTTCAGCCTGTTCGGCTTGCCGGCGCGCTTCGATCTGGACGCCCAGGCGCTTGAGTCCGCCTGGCGCGCTGTCGCCGCGCAGGTGCATCCCGACCGCTATGCCACTGCCAGCCCCGCGGAACGCCGCGTCGCCATGCAGTGGGCGGCGCGCGCCAACGAGGCCTACCGCCTGTTGCGCGATCCCTTGCTGCGGGCGCGCTACCTGTGCGAGCAGGCGGGCGTGGACCTGCAGACCGAGAGCAACACGGCCATGGACCCCGAGTTCCTGATGCAGCAGATGACCTGGCGCGAGATGCTGGACGACGCGCGCGACGACGCTGACGGCCTGGCGGCCTTGCAAGCGGAGTTGCAGCAGGCGCGCGCCACCATGCGGGCCACGCTGACCCGCTTGCTGGACCAGGACCGCGACTACGCGGCGGCCGGGCTCAAGGTGCGGGAATGGATGTTCGTGGAGAAGCTGGCGGAAGAACTGGCGCACGCCCAGCCCGCCGCATAGCCCAGGGCGCGCCGGAGCGCCCGCGAGGCGGGCGCCGGCATCGCGCCGCCTACTGACCATAAAAGCAGAATCATGGCCTTATTGCAGATATCCGAGCCTGGCGAATCGCCCGCGCCGCACCAGCGCAAGCTGGCGGTCGGGATTGATCTGGGCACTACCAATTCCCTGGTCGCGGCTGTGCGCAGCAGCGTCGCCGAAGTGCTGACGGATGCGCAGGGCCACGCCTTGCTGCCTTCCGCCGTGCGCTATTTCGCGGGCGGCAAGGTCACCACGGGCCGCGAGCCGCTGGCGCAGCAGGCCGAGGATCCGTTGAACACCGTTGTTTCGGTCAAGCGGTTCATGGGCCGTTCGCTGGAAGAGGCGCGCGCCAGCCGCGCGCCCTACGAATTCGTGGACGCGCCCGGCATGGTGCGCATCCGCACCGTCCAGGGCGACCTGAGCCCGGTCGAAGTATCGGCGCAGATCCTTGCCGTCCTGCGCCAGCGTGCCGAAGACGTGTTGGGCGACGATCTGGTCGGCGCCGTCATCACTGTGCCCGCTTATTTCGATGACGCGCAACGCCAGGCCACGCGCGACGCCGCCCGTCTGGCTGGTCTGAACGTACTGCGCCTGCTGAATGAACCGACGGCGGCGGCCATCGCCTACGGCCTGGATAATGCCGCCGAAGGCGTGTATGCCGTGTACGACCTGGGCGGCGGCACATTCGATATTTCCATTCTGCGCCTGACCCAGGGCGTGTTCGAAGTCATCGCCACGGGCGGCGATACCGCGCTGGGCGGCGACGACTTCGATGCGTTGATCGTCGATCATGTGGTGGCGGGGCTTGCTCCCGGCGAGTTTACGCCGGCGGATCGCCGCCGCCTGCTGATGTCGGCGCGCGCCGCGCGCGAAGCCTTGTCGGATGCGGATGCCGCCAGCCTGAAGCTGGCATTGTCCGACGGCAGGACCGTGGACACGAGCCTGACGCGGGCGGCATTCGAAGAATTGGCCCAGCCTCTCATCGTCCGTACGCTGGACTGCGCGCGCCGCGCCTTGCGCGACGCTGCGCTGACGCCGGCCGACGTGCGCGGCGTGGTGATGGTCGGCGGCGCCACGCGCATGCCGGTCGTGCGCGCGGCCGTGGGCAAGCTGTTCGGCTCGCAGCCATTGACCGATCTGGATCCGGACCAGGTGGTGGCATTGGGCGCCGCCTTGCAGGCCAATCTGCTGGCAGGCAATCGTGCGCCTGGCGAGGACTGGCTGCTGCTGGACGTGATTCCGCTGTCGCTGGGACTGGAAACCATGGGCGGCCTGGTGGAGCGCATCATCCCGCGCAACAGCACCATCCCCGTGGCGCGCGCGCAGGAATTCACGACCTTCAAGGATGGCCAGACGGCCATGAGCATCCACGTGGTGCAGGGCGAACGCGACCTGGTCGCCGATTCGCGCTCGCTGGCCCGTTTCGAACTGCGCGGCATTCCGCCCATGGTGGCTGGCGCCGCGCGCATCCGCGTGACCTTCCAGGTGGACGCCGACGGCCTGCTGAGCGTGACCGCGCGCGAACAGAGCAAAGGCGTCGAGGCCATGGTGTCCGTCAAGCCGTCCTACGGCCTCACGGATGACGAGATCGCGCAGATGCTGGCCGACAGCGTGGCGCAAGCCGATACCGATGCCCGCGCCCGCATGCTGCGGGAGCAACAAGTGGACGCCCGCCAGTTGGTCGAGTCGGTGCAGGCCGCGCTGGCCGCCGACGGCGACTTGCTGGACGCCGAGGAACGCAAGCGCGTGGACGAATGCCTGCAGGCCGCCATGGCAGCCCAGGACGCCCAGGACGTGGACACGGTGAAGGACGCAGTCCAGGCCTTGTCGGCCGCGACCGATGATTTCGCTGCGCGCCGGATGGATCGCAGCATCCGCGCCGCGCTGGCGGGCCGCAAACTTGATGAGATTGCCTGATAACACGCTATGCCGAAACTGACTGTATTGCCTCATCCCGACTACTGCCCGGAAGGCGCCGTAATCGAAGACGCGCCGAAGGGCGTGTCGATCTGCCGCGTGCTGCTGGACAACCACATCGATATCGAACACGCCTGCGAACTCTCGTGTGCGTGCACGACCTGTCACGTGGTGGTCAAGCAGGGCTACTCTTCGCTGGAAGACGCCACCGACGACGAAGAGGATCTGCTGGACAAGGCCTGGGGCCTGACCCCGACCTCGCGCCTGTCTTGCCAGGCGCTGGTGACCGACGCCGACCTGACGGTCGAGATTCCCAAGTACACCATCAACCACGCCAAAGAGGGCCATTGATGAAGTGGACCGACACCTACCAGATCGCCGAAGCGCTGCTCGACGCGCACCCCGACGAGGATCCCAAGACGCTGCGTTTCGTGCAGCTGCGCGAGTGGGTCCTGGCCTTGCCGGGCTTCAACGACGACCCCGCGCATTGTGGTGAAAAGATCCTGGAGGCCATCCAGATGGCCTGGATCGATGAGGCGGATTGATCGCTGAGTCGAAAACGCTCCCTGCGGGGAGCGTTTTTTGTTTTGGAGCGCTGCAGATGCGGGCCGAACCCGCCGCGGCCATGTCCGCCACGGTATCATCAAGGATCTTCCTGTCGTCCCTACCTCCCTGAGTCCACCGATGCCCGCTGCCCAATTGCGCTTTGGCCTGGCCGCCAACCGGCTGCACCACGAAACTCCCGATGCCGCGCTGTTTACCTGGCTGCGCGCATGTTCGGGCACGATACGCGAGCTGGGGGTGCAGCTGCACACCGTCGGCCGCACCCACGATGCGATCGTGCGCGAGGGCATGCTGCAGGGCTACGGTGGGCTGATCCGCTATCCCTACGGCCGTGAGGGCGGCTTGATGAAGCTGGTGGCCCGGGTGACGGAAGGGCGCGACGGGCAGGCGCCGTTCGACGGCGCGATCTACCTGATCGATCCCGTCGACCCGTCATCGATTTTCCCGGAGGCGCTGGCGCTCAAGCGCCAGTGCATCACGCACGGCCGTCCGTTCATTTCGACGCTCGCGGGCGCCATCGAATGGATGGAAGTCGAACGCGTCCATGCCGGCTTGCCGCCGGATGTCTCGGCTTCGCGCCATTTCAACTTCACCGGCCAGACCGTGGCGCTGATCGCCCACGATGCGCTCAAGGACGAGATGGTGGCGTTCGCCAGCGAGCATTTCGACGTGCTGTCGCGGTTTGCGCGGCGCGTGGCCACAGGCACCACCGGCGGCCGCTTGAACGACCTGGCCTGGTCGCGCGGCTGGCCCAAGGATACGCCCTGGGTGCACCGCTACCTGAGCGGGCCGCTGGGCGGCGACGCCCAGATCGCGGAGCTGGTGCTGGAACACCAATGCCAGCGCGTGATCTTCTTCGAAGATCCGCATGTGGCCCGCCAGCACGAGGCCGACATCCAGCTGCTGGAACGCGCGGTGCGCGTGGTGACCGAGTCCGCGACCTGCGCCACTTCGCCGGTGGTGGCGCGGCGCTGGGCGCAGGCGGTGGAAAAGCGCGTCATCTGAACCTGGCCCGGGTGGGCGCGTCGCCAGGTCGGGAGTCCGTGATGATGCGGCTGACCCGGTCGGCCACGGCGGATGCTGCCATGGACAATGGCAGGACATCGGACCTGCACAGGAACACGGGCCGCGCCAGGCGCGGCTTGACGATGCGGTGCAGGATGACCTCGCCGCGCGCGGCTTCCTGGTGCACCGCCGCGTAAGACAGGATGGTGTGCGCGATGCCAGCCTGCGCCAGTTCGATCAGTTGCGGAATGGCGTTGGCCTCGGCAATGACGCGGAATTCGGCGCGCTCCTGTTGTTGATACTGGTCCAGCAGGCGGCGCAGGCTGTGCTGGCTGCCAGGCAATACCAGCGGCAATTCGGCGAGCGCGTGCAGATCCATGACCGGCAGCGCACGTAGCGCGGCTGGGGCCGGCTTTTTGCGCGGCTTGGCCGACGGCGGCGAAACCACGACCAGTTCTTCATCTATCAGGTGCTGGAAGCGCAGGTCGACCGAGGCGTCGTCGCTGAAGGTCAGTCCCAGGTCGGCATGGCCGGAACTGACGAAGCCCGGGATGTACCCGGTGCTGGACTCGATGATCTTCAGGTAGACGCCGGGCCAGTGTTCCAGGGAAAAGCGCAGGAGCGGCACGGTGAGCAGTTTGGCCATGGACATGGACATGGCCAGCGAGACGGTCCCGCGCGGTGCGCTGAGGTCTTCGCGCACGTCGGCGCGCGCCGCGTCGATGCGGCCAAGTATCTCGCGCGCGTGCGCCAGCATGCGCGATCCCGCAGCCGTTGGCGTGACCCCGCGGGCGCTGCGATGCAACAGCACCACGCCCAGATCCTCTTCCAGATTGCGTATCAGCAGGCTTAGCGCGGGTTGCGCGACATGGAGCGCGGCGGCGGCGCGGCTGATCGATCCAGTGGAAACCACGGCGACAAAGCATTGCATCGCGCGGATGGACATCGACATGATGCGTGAACCTCGTGCAGGCAGGCCATCACAAATTTATTATGGCCTGCATATTTAAACGGCATTTCTAATATATCAAGACGCTTCGCATAATGGACGCCATCCCTCTAAGAACACAACGGAGACATCATGGCGTTCCAAAGAATTCTTGCCGCTTGCGCGGCTGCGGCGGCGCTGTCCGGCCCGGCGTTGGCAGGTACCTGGCCCGCCAAGCCAATTACGCTGGTCGTGCCGTTTTCGGCCGGCGGTCCGACTGATTTCATCGCGCGCCTGGTGGCCGAGCCTCTGGCGCGCGAGTTGGGGCAGCAGGTCATCGTGCAGAACAAGCCGGGTGCCAGCGGCAATGTCGGCTACCAGAGCGTGCTGAACGGTCCCGCGGATGGCTATACGCTGATGCACAACACGGTGGCCATGCAGGCCATCAATCCGCTGATGTACCCGAGCGCGAAGATGGCTCCGCTGCAGGACTATGTGCCGGTCGGCACGACGGGCGCCATGCCCAATCTGCTGGTGGTCAATCCCGAGCGCACGCCGGTCAAGACCTTGGCCGAGCTGGTCCAGCGCGGCCGCGACATGAAGAACGGGCTCAGCTATGCCACCTTCGGCCCCGGCAGTTCGCCGCACGTCTATGGCGCGTCGTTGCAGAAGCTTGCGGGTTTTCAGGCCGTGGGCGTGGCTTACAAGGGCAGCGCGAACGCCGTGACCGACGTCATCGGCGGGCAGGTCGATTTCCTGTTCGACAGCATGTCGACCAGCCTCGGCCAGGTGCAAGGCGGCCGGCTGAGGGCGCTGGCGATTACCGCCGCCGAGCGTTCGCCCTTGTTGCCGGACGTGCCCACGCTGAAGGAGGCGGGCTATCCCAGCCTGGATCTCAAATTCTGGTTCTCCCTGCAGACTCCTGCGGGCACCCCGCCGGACGTGGTGCAGAAGCTGCGCGAGGCCGTGGCCCGAGTGGTCGCGAGCGATGCCTACCGCAAGGCGATGCAGGAGCGCGGCGCGGAGGCTTTCCGAGTCGCTCCCGCCGAACTGGATGCGTTCTTCAAGCGCGAAACCGCGCAATGGACCCAGGCTGCGCAAACCATCGGCCTGAAGGGCGAGCAGTAATCATGTCGACTGAAGCACGCATGATACCGTTGAAGAACATCACCGTCCTGGACCTGAGCAAGGTGCTGGCCGGGCCGCTATGCGGCCAGTATCTGGGCGAACTGGGCGCGCGGGTGATCAAGGTCGAACCCGTGGGCAAGGGCGACGACACGCGCGCCTGGCTGCCGCAGGATGCCGGCCAATCCGCAACTTTCCTGGCGGTGAACCACAACAAGCGCAGCCTGGCCGTGGATCTCAAGACGCCGGCAGGGCGCGCCGTGGTGCACCGCCTCGCGCAACAGTCGGATGTGGTGTTGCAGGGCTTTGGCGGCAAGACCGCCGCGCGCCTGGGCGTGGATTACGAGACGCTCAGCGGCCTCAATCCCCGTCTGGTGTACTGCGAGATATCGGGCTATGGCCGCGAGGGCCCGATGGGCGAGGAGCCGGGCTATGACGTCATGCTGCAGGCCTTCAGCGGCATGATCAGCACCATGGGCGAGCCTGATGGAAATTTCGCGCGCGCCAGCTTCTCGCCGGTGGACCTGGGCACGGGCTCGTTCGCGCTGAGCGGGATCCTGGCCGCGCTGCTGGAGCGCAGCCAGACCGGCAAGGGACAGTATCTGGACGTTTCCCTATTGGACACTTCGCTTGGCCTGATGTCGTACATGGCGCAGAACTACTGGCGCACCGGCCAGATTCCGCGCCGCATGGGCACGGGCCATCCGGCCATGTGCCCTTATCAGGCGTTTCGCGCGGCCGATGGAGACATCATGCTGGGCGTGGGCAACGATGCGCAATGGCAGCGCTTTTGCGCGGTCGCGGGACTGCAGGACCATGTCGATGCGCCCCAATTCGCGACCAACGCCGACCGGGTCCGCCATTTTGCCGAGACGGTCGCGCTGGTCCAGGCGCGCATGCAGACGCGCAGCGTGGCGCAATGGCTGGATGCACTCAAGCCCGCGGGCATTGCTTGTTCCGCCATCCACACGCTGGACGAAGCGCTGGCGCATCCGCAGGTCGCTGCGCGCGAACTGATCGTCAAGAGTGAGCACAAGGTGCTGGGCGAGGTCCGCAACGTCGGCCTGCCGATACGGTTCGGCCGCCAGCCTCGCCAGGCTGCGCTGCCCGCGCCCGTGCTGGGTGAGCACACTCGCGAAGTCCTGGCCGAACTGGGCTACGCGCAAGCTGAAATCGAAGCGCTGCTGGCGTCGGGCAGCGTGCAAACCCATTCCTGAATGCGAGAAGACAGATGACATTCCTGCGCTACGAAGTCCGCGATCGGATTGCGGAAATCCATATGTGCCATGCGCCCGTCAATGCGCTGGACGAAGACATGCTGGACGCGCTGATCGCCGCGCTGGAACGGGCCAATGCCGATCCCGCGGTGCGCGCCGTGCTGCTGGCCAGCGATTTGCCTGGGCGCTTCTGCGCCGGGCTGGACATGAAGAAGTTGCTGGACAGCACGCCGGCGCGGATTCATGCGCTGTTGTCCAAGCTGTACATCAAGCTCTACGACACGCAGTTCAACCTGACGAAGCCCTCGATCTCGGTGGTGTCGGGCGCGGTGCGCGGTGGCGGCATGACGGTGGCCATTTCCAGCGACCTGGTGGTGGCCGCGGATACCGCCACTTTCGGCTATCCGGAAATCGATGTTGGCGTCTTGCCGGCGATCCACTACGTGCACCTACCGGGCATCGTGGGCAAGCACCGGGCGTTCGACCTGCTGTTCACCGGGCGCATCTTCGATGCGCAAGAGGCGCACGAGCTGGGGCTGGTGGCGCGCGTCGCGCCTGCGGCGCAATTGCTGGAGCAGGCCCGCCTGCTGGCGCGCTCGCTGGCGGACAAGCCGCCGCAAGTCCTGGCGATGGGGCGGCGCGCCTTCGTCTACAGCAACGACAACGAATACCGTCGCAGGGTGGCGACGGCGGTCGAAGTGTTCTGCAATGCAGCCGCCACGCCCGAGGCGCGCGAGGGCCTGAGCGCCTTCGTGCAAAAGCGCGCGCCGGACTGGAGCGGGCTGCGCAACGGCGGGTAGAGCCGGCGCCGCGTGCGTGCCTTGGCCTACTTTCCCTTGAACTGCGGCGTCCGCTTCTCGCGGAACGCCCGCACGCCTTCGGCGAAATCCTGGCGCGCAGCCGTGTCCAAAAAGCGCGCCGTTTCTTCGGCCAGCTGGGTTTCCAGCGTGGCGTGTTTGGCCGAACGCAACAGGTCCTTGGCGCTGGCGATGCCGTGCGGCGCGTGGCGGGCGATGTCCTGCACATAGGCTTGCGCCGCTTGCGCAAGTTCGCCGGATGCGGCGGTGCGCGTGACGATGCCCCAGGCCAGCGCGTCGTTCGCGGAGAAGGCGTCATGGCGCAGCAGCAGGTCTAGCGCGCGTCGGGCGCCCAGCACCCGCGTGAGGCCGTGCGTCATGCCGGCGTCCGGCGTCGCTCCAAGCTTGAGATAGGCCGTCATGAAGCGGGCCTCGGCATCGGCGATGGCCAGGTCGCAGGCCAGCACCAGCGACAGGCCCGCGCCCGCGGCGATGCCGTGCACCTGGGCGATCCAGACCTTGTCCATGCGGGCGATGCGCGCGATGAAATCGTTCAGCGGCGTGAACAGGTCCAGCAGCGTGGCGCGCACCTGGGCCGGGTCGCCCATGAACATGCTGATGTCGCCGCCGGCGCAGAAGGCCTTGCCGGTGGCGCGCAGCAGGACCGCGCGGATTTCATCGCGCGTTTCCAGCCATTGCGCGGCGCCTTGCAGGTCCTGCGCCAGCGCCACGTCGATGGCATTCAGGGCATCGGGGCGGTTCAGCGTCACGGTCGCGATTGCGCCGTCGGTCTCCAGAAACAGCGTCTGGAAGACGGGAAGTCCTTGGGTCATGGCGAGTCTCCGTTATCGGGTAAGTACCAGCTGTCGATCCAAAAACCGCGATGCTATGGTCTGAACCGAGCGCTTGCTTGGTTTTCTTTTAAGCACGCTTAGCGTAACGCATAGAACGATTTTCCGGCGCTGTACTGGCGTAGGTAAAGACAGGTTCGTTGCATCTCCTGCCTCGCGGGTTCGCCAGACCGACGTCGATAAAAACTTCGCATGTAAAAGCGAGGAGACAAATGGTGGATCAGTCCGACAGCACTGCCTTGCTGGAGGTGGATGGGGTCACGCTGGCGTTCGGCGGGGTCAAGGCGCTTACCGGCGTGGGCTTTCGCGTGGCGCCTGGGTCCATCACCACGGTCATCGGCCCCAATGGCGCGGGCAAGACCTCGCTGTTCAATACCATTTCCGGTTTCTACCGTCCGGCATCCGGGCAGATCCGCTTCCAGGGTCGCGACATCACGCGCATGGCCGCGCCGGAACGCGCGCGGTTGGGCCTGGCCCGCAGCTTCCAGAACATTGCGCTGTTCCGCGGCATGACCGTGCTGGACAACATCAAGCTGGGCCGCCACGCCCACCTGCGCACCAATGTGCTGGACGCCTTGTTCTATCTGGGGCGGGCGCGCCGCGAAGAAATGGCGCTGCGCGCCGACATCGAAGAACGCATCATCGACTTCCTGGAAATCGACCACATCCGCCACGCGCCGGTGGCCGCACTGTCCTATGGCCTGCAAAAACGCGTGGAGTTGGCGCGGGCGCTGGCCATGAATCCCAAGGTGCTGATGCTGGACGAGCCGGTGGCGGGGATGAACCGCGAAGAGACCGACGACATGGCGCGCTTCATCCTGGACGCGCGCTCCGAATGGGGCGTGACGGTGTTGATGGTGGAGCACGACATGGGCATGGTCATGGACCTGTCGGACCACGTGGTGGTGCTGAACTTCGGCCAGGTGATCGCCGATGGCACACCGGCGCAGGTGCAGGCCGATCCGCAGGTCATCCAGGCCTATCTGGGTGCGGGCGACGTCGGCGATCTGCGTCGCCGCCTGCGGGAGGCGGCCTGATGGACATGCTGTTTTTCCTGGAAGTGACGCTGGCCGGGCTGGGCAGCGGCGGGCTCTACGCGCTGGCGGCGCTGGCCTTCGTCATTGTCTACAAGGCGACCCGGGTGGTGAACATCGCCATTGGCGAATTCCTGATGTTGGGCGCCTACGTGTTCTACGCCTTCGCCACCGGCATGGAGTGGCCGATCTGGCTGGCCATCGTGGGCGCGGTGGTGGTGTCGGGTGCGCTGGGCGCCGTGGTCGAGCGCCTGACCATCCGTCCCATGCTGGGCGAGGCGCCGATCTCGGTGTTCATGATTACGGTGGGCCTGGCGTCGATCCTGGTGGGCGCGGTGGAACTGATCTGGACGGCCGACCAGCGCCGCCTGCCCGAATTCATGCCGCGTTCGCCGGTGATGATAGGCGAGGCCTTCGTCGCGCCCAAGGTGTTCTACGGCTTCTGGGTGGCGGTGGTGCTGGCGCTGCTGGTGCTGGTGGTGTTCCGCTACTGGCGCGGCGGGGTGGCGTTGCGCGCCACGGCCTCGGACCAGGGCGCGGCGTATGCCATGGGCATCAACGTGCCGCGCGTGTTCTCGCTGGCCTGGGTGGCGGCGGGCGCGCTGGCCGCGGTGTCGGGCGTAATCGTCGGCGCGATCGGCGGCATTTCTTCGTCGATGGGCGTGTTCGGCCTGTCGGTGCTGGTGGTGGTGATCGTGGGCGGGCTGGACAGCGTGGCCGGCGCCCTGGTGGGCGGCGTCTTCATCGGCCTGCTGGAAGCCTGGGCCGGCGCCTACATGGGCGGCGAATACAAATTGCTGGCTACCTTCATCGTGCTGGTGGTGGTGCTGATGGTCAGGCCCTACGGCCTGTTCGGCACCCGTGAAATCGAGAGGCTCTGACCGATGCGCATCGCGACTGCCAAGCAGACTTATCTTGCGGACGAAGCGCTGTTCGACACCCGTACGCAGAAGGCGTGGCTGGTCTTGCTGGCCGCGTCCCTGGTCATGTTCCCCTTCGTGGCCGATGCCTACTGGCTGTACCTGGCTTGCCTGGTGGCCATCAATGTCGCCAGTGCCACGGGGCTGAACATCCTCACGGGTTATACCGGCCTGGTCAGCCTGGGGCAGGCGGCCTTCATGGGCCTGGGGGCGTACACGGTGGCGGTGCTGGAGCAGCGGCTGGGCACACCGGTGCTGCTGAATCTGGTGGCTGGCGGGCTGGTGGCGATGCTGGGTGGTCTGCTGGTCGGCATTCCGTCCCTGCGGGTGAAGGGCCTGTACCTGGCCATCGCCACGATCGCCGCCTCGTTCATCGCGCATTTCATCTTCGCCAACTGGCAGTTCACGGGCGGCACGACGGGGATGCAGGTGCCGCCGGCGCGGGTGCTGGGCGTGGACCTGGACACCTCGTTCAAGATCTACTGGCTGATCGTGCCGGTGACGGCGCTGATGGTGCTGGGCGCGGCCAACCTGTTCCGCACGCGCATCGGCCGCGCCTTCATCGCCATACGCGACCGTGACATCTCGGCCGAGGTGCTGGGCATACGCCTGTTGCGCTACAAGCTGCTGTCGTTCGGCCTGTCCTCGTTCTATGCGGGCGTGGCGGGCGGCATGTGGGCCTACTTCTTCCGGGTCGTCACCCCCGAGAGCTTCCCGCTGATCATGTCGATCTTCTTCCTGGCCGCCATTATCGTGGGCGGCATGGGCACGATCCTGGGCTCCATCCTGGGCGCCATCTTCATGACCATGGTGCCGGAACTGCTCAAGCTGATCGTCGGTTGGCTGCCGGTGGGCGGCGACGCGCTGCGCCTGATTTCGCCGGTGCGCACCATTGTTTTCGGCCTGCTGATCGTGGGCTTTCTGATCTTCGAGCCGCACGGGCTCGCGGAAATCTGGCGACGCGTGCGCCGTTACTTCCACCTCTGGCCCTTCCGTACCTAGCCCATGCGAGGCGAGCGCGGCGGCGGCCATCCATAAGACCCTCAGGAGACTAACCATGAAGCGCATCCGGATCGGCAGCGGTTTATCGAGGTTGTTGGCCCCCCTGGGCCTGGCGGCGGCCCTGTCAGCGGCGCCGGTCGCGCAGGCGGCCGAGGACCTGGTGCTGGGCGGCTCCATCCCGCTGAGCGGCGTGTTCGCCTTCGCGGGGCAGGGCATCCATGCCGGCATTACCGACTACGTGAAGATCGTCAACGACCAGGGCGGCGTGAAGGGGCGCAAGCTGCGCTACGTGCCGGAAGACACGGCCTACAAGGTGGATGCGTCGGTGGCGGCGTTCAAGAAGATCACCAGCCAGAACAAGGTGAACTTCTACTACGGCGATTCCACCGGCTTCTCCAAGACCATCAATGCCGAGCTGAACCGCACGGGCGATATCCTGATGACCGGCGCGTCGTTTGCCACCGAATTGAACGATCCGGCCAAGTATCCGGCCCAGTTCATGCTGGGACCGGATTACACGGAAATGTTCGGCATCCTGCTGCGCTACATCGCCAAGGAGCAGCCCGGCGCCAAGGTGGCGTTCGTGTATTCGGACACGGAATTCGGCCGCGATCCCATCGCCAGCTCGCGCGCGGTGGCGGAAAAGCTGGGTCTGAAGGTTGCGACCGAGATCATGACGCCGCCGGGCAGCGTGGACGTGTCGACCGAGGTCATCAAACTGCGCCGCGCCGATCCGGACTACACCATCTTCCACGGCTACGTGCTGGCGCCGATTCCCGAGTTCGTGGGGCAGGGCAAGCGCATGGGCCTGAAGACGCGCTACATGGGCACGTTCTGGACCATGGACAACTCCACCGTGATGCAGATGGGCGAGGACGCCGAGGGCTTCATGGGCGTGATGCCGTACCGCTACTACTACGACACCGCGGCCGACGCGCCGATGCTGAAGAAGATCCGCGAGATGCGCCCGACGTACCAGAGCACGGGCTACATGCAGGGCTTCCTGGCCGCCATGCTGTTCACCGAAGTCGCCAAGCGCACGCTGGACGCCGGCAAGGAACTGACCAGCGCCAACATGAAGGCGGCGCTGGACGGCATCAAGGACTTCGACACGGGCGGCCTGATCGGCGTGCCGATTTCGATCAAGGGTAATTCGATCCCGGTGGGCCGGATCTATCGCGCCGATGTGAAGCAGAAGCAGATGGTGCCGGCCTCCGACTGGATCGTGCTGAAGTGAGGCGCCTGTGAACCCTGGACATGACGCGCATGCCGCGCCGCCCGCAGCGGCGGTACTCGATATCAACAATATCGAAGTCGTCTACAACAAGGCGGTGCAGGTGCTGCGCGGCTTGTCCCTGTCGGTGCCCGCCGGCAGCATCGTGGCGCTCTTGGGCAGCAACGGCGCCGGCAAGTCCACCACGCTGAAGGCCGTGTCTGGCCTGCTGGACCTGGAGGATGGCGCGCTGGTGCGCGGGCAGATCGTCTTCAACGGCGGCGACACCGCGGGCGCCCGGCCGCAGAACCTGGTGCGCGCGGGCTTGGCGCACGTGATGGAAGGGCGCCGGGTGTTCGAGGACCTGACGGTCGAGGAAAACCTGGTGGCCGCCACCTACGCCCTGACGGGCAGGCCGGGGGCGAAGGTCGACTTCGATCTGGTCTATGGCTACTTCCCGCGCCTGTTCGAGCGGCGCCGCGGCCTGGCGGGCTATCTGTCGGGCGGCGAGCAGCAGATGCTGGCCATCGGCCGCGCGCTGATCGCGCAGCCCAGGCTGATGCTGCTGGACGAGCCCTCGCTGGGCCTGTCGCCGATGCTGGTGGAGAACATCTTCTCCATCATCGCCCGCATCAACCACGAACAGGGGGTGTCGATGCTGCTGGTGGAGCAGAACGCCTCTGTGGCGCTGGCGGTGGCCCATTACGGCTACATCATGGAAACCGGCAAGGTGGTGATAGACGGCAGCGCCGAAAAGTTGGCGGCGGACCCCGACGTGCGCGAGTTCTACCTGGGCGTGGGCGGCACGGGCGAGGCCCGCGGCTTTCGCGACATCAAGCACTACAAGCGCCGCAAGCGCTGGCTGTCATGACGGACAAGCACATGGATATCTCCGGCGCTTCGGCGCAGGCGTGGCCGGCCCTGACGCTGCCGCAGATGCTGCGCGAGCAGGCGCGCCGCCAGCCGGAGGCCATCGCCATCCGGCAGAAGGACTTCGGCATCTGGAAGCCCATGACCTGGGCGGAATACTGGAGCCGGGCCTGCCGCGTGGGACTGGGCCTGCGCGCCCTGGGTCTGAGCGCGGGCGGACGGGTCGCCATCGTCTCCGAGAACCGCGTGGAATGGCTGCTGACCCAGATGGGGGCGGGCGCGGTCGGCGCGGTGGCGGTGGGCGTGTATTCCACCAGCCCGGCCGAGGAAATGGGCTACGTGCTGGAGCATGCGGACGTTGAGTTGGTGGTGTGCGAGGACCAGGAGCAGACCGACAAGGTGCTGCAGGTGGCCGACAGGCTGCCGCTGTTGCGCCGCATCGTCATGATGGAGACCAAGGGCCTGCGCTCCTATGCGCCGGCGGAGCGCGAGCGCATCGTGACCTACGCCGAGATCGAGGCCGAAGGCGCGCGGCGCGAGGCGGCCGAGCTCGCTGCCCTGAACCAGGGACTGGACGGCCAACGGCTGGACGACACCGGTCTCATGATCTACACCTCCGGCTCCACCGGCAAGCCCAAGGGCGCGATGCTGAGCTACGGCAATATGCGCGGCGTGGCGCCGGGCATCGCCGAGCGGCTGGCGATGGACGGCAATAGCGTGCACCTGTCCTACCTGCCGCTGTGCCATGTGGCCGAACAGATGCTCTCCACCTTCGTGCCCCTCTACCTGGGCGCGCAGGTGAACTTCGGCGAGTCGATACGCACGGTGCAGGAAGATCTGCGCGAAGTCGCGCCGACGATATTCCTGGGCGTGCCGCGCATCTGGGAAAAGCTGCACGCCGCCATTTCGATCAAGATGCAGGAAGCGGGGCGCTTGCAGCAATGGCTGTACCGGCGCGCGCTGGCGGCGTGCACGCCGTTCCTGGAGAAGTCTCCTGCGCAATACACGCTGCGCGAGCGCTGGACCCGCTGGCTCTGGTACTGGCTGGTGTTGCGCGCCTTGCAGAACTTCATCGGTCTGCGGCGGGTGCGCGTGGCCATGACGGGGGCCGCGCCGATCTCGCCCGACGTGGTGCGCTACTTCCGCACGCTGGGCGTGCCGCTGATCGAGGTCTACGGACTGACGGAGTCGGCGGGCATGATCTTCGGTCAGCATCCGGACCGCGTGAAGGTGGGCACCGTGGGTGAGCCCATCCTGGGGGTGGAATGGCGCATGGGCGAGGCGGGCGAGCTGCTGGTGCGCGGCGAGATGGTGTTCCAGGGCTATTACAAGAACCCGGAAGCCACTGCCAGTACGGTGCGCGACGGCTGGCTGTACACGGGCGATGTGGTGGCTGAAGAAGCGGGCCGGGTGCGTATCGTGGACCGCCTGAAGGACATCATGATTACGGCGGGCGGCAAGAACCTGACGCCTTCCGAGATCGAGAACGCGGTCAAGGGCAGCCCCTACGTCAAGGAATGCATCGTGATCGCGGATGGCCGGAAGTACGTGTCCGCGCTGATCCAGCTGGAGTTCGATACGGTGGGCAAGTGGGCCGAGTCGCGCCGCATCGCCTTCACGCATTTCCGCTCGTTGGCCGAATGCGCGCAGGTGCGCGAGCTGGTGCAGCAGGAGGTCGCGCGCGCCAACGCGGGCCTCGCGCCCGTGGCGCAGATCAAGCGCTTCCATCTGCTGACCAAGGAACTGGACCATGATGACGGCGAAGTGACCGCGACCATGAAGGTCAGGCGCGCCAGCATCTACCGCAGCTATGCGGACGAAATCGAAGCGCTCTACGTTGAGGAGACGACGGCATGAATGAAGCCGTGATCGTGGAGGCCGTGCGCACGCCCTTCGGGCGGCGCGGCGGATGGTGGGCCGATACGCGGCCGGACACGCTGCTGGCCGAGACCGTGCAGGGCCTGCTGGCGCGAGCCGAACTGCCGGGCGCGCAGGTCGAGGACCTGATCGCGGGCTGCGTCAGCCAGGCGGGCGAGCAGGGCGCCAACATCGGCAGGCTGGCCGCCATGCTGGCGGGCTTGCCCGAGAGCGTGCCGGGCGTGGCGCTGAACCGCATGTGCGGGTCCAGCCAGCAGGCGGTGCATTTCGGCGCGCAAGCGATTGCCGCAGGCGACATGCGCTACGTGGTGGCCGGCGGCGTCGAAAGCATGAGCCGGGTGCCGATGTTCCTGGACGTGACGTTGGGGCAAGGCGAGTTCCGCGGCTTCGAAGGCTTGAACCCCGCCTTGCTGGAACGCTATCCATTGATTCATCAGATCGAGAGCGCGGAGCGGATTGCGGAGCGCTGGCAGCTGTCCCAGGCCGAGATGGACGAATGGGCCAGGGAGAGCCATGCGCGCGCCTGGAGCGCGGCGCAGGCCGGCCGCCACGCCGAGTTGCTGCCGGGGCCGCGCGCAGATGCCGGGCGCGACGAAGGCATACGCGAGAAGACGGACCCGGCTCGCATGGCGGCCATGGCGCCCGCCTTGCGGCCGCCGGGCCAGGGCGGCGTCACCGCCGCCAACGCCAGCCAACTGGCGGACGGCGCCTCCGCAGTGTTGTTGGCCGACCGCGACGCGGCCTTGGCCGACGGCCTGCGGCCGCGCGCGCGCTTCCTGGCGCGGGTGGCGGTGGGATCGGACCCGGTGCTGCAATTGACGGGTGTGATCCCGGCGGCAAGGCAAGCGCTGGCGCGCGCCGGCCTGAGCCTGGAAGACATAGACTGGATCGAGATCAACGAGGCCTTCGCCAGCGTGGTGCTGGCCTGGCAGCGCGAACTGGGCGCCAAGCTGTCGCGCGTCAATCCTTGGGGCGGCGCGATCGCTCACGGCCATCCGCTAGGGGCCACCGGCGCCGGGCTGATGGCCAAGATGCTGACGGGACTGGAAGCCACCGAAGGCGAGCTGGGCATGCAGCTGATGTGCATCGGCCACGGCATGGCCACGGCCACCATCATTCAACGGCTGTGACCGCACCATGGAGAAAATCCGGGAAGCCGCGCAAGGGCGGGACGAGGGATCGGAGTCCGAACGCCGGCGCGAGCTGGTCCTGACGGCGGGGCAGCTGTTCTGCAAGCACGGCTATGAACGCACCACCGTGCGCGAGCTGGCGCGGGCGGTGGGCCTGCAATCCGGCAGCCTGTTCCATCATTTCCGCAGCAAGGAAGAGATCCTGGTGGCGGTGATGAACAACGGCATCCAGGAAGTGATAGACGACGGCGAACGGGCCCTGGGGCGCTACCAGGCGCCGGCGGACCGGCTGGCCGCGCTGTTCCGCGTGCACATGTGGAGCATGCTGCATGGCGCCGGTGGCGACGCCATGAATGCGCTGGTCTACGAATGGCGCAGTCTTTCGCCGCCCAGCCGCGCGGCCGTGAAATCGCTGAGCGACCGCTACGAGGCGATGTGGCAGGAGGCGGTGGCGGCTGCCGTCGGCGTGGGACTCTTGCAAGGCGATGCGCGTGTCATCAAGCGCTGCGTGCTGGGCGCCATGAACCTGACGGTGCAGTGGTACAGGCCGGACGGTCGCTTGCGGCCTGCCGAGTTCATCGATGCGATGTTGCAGGCATCGCTGCCCTCGCTGCCGGCGGGAGCCGGCAAATGGCCGGAATAGGCGGGCCGCCAGGGCGGGACTTCAGCCCCGGCGCTTGAAGAATGCGCCCACGGCGCAGACGACGGCCAGCGCCAGCAGGGTGCCCGCCACGGGCAGCAGGAAATCCACCTGGCCGTGATAGCCGCCGCCGGTGACGCCGCCCGCCACGCCGCCTGCCCACAGCAGGAAGGTCGTCAGGGAAGCCGCCACCGAGAGCGCCGCGGCGATGCACAGAGCAATGAACACCGGCCGGCGCGGACGCGCCGCCGGATAGGAGGTGTAGGGCTGGCCGCCGCGGGGCTGTTTGATCCAGTAGATCAGCCCCGCCACGACCAGCAGCAGCATCAGGATCTTGAAGATCATGATGCCAGCCGCCGTTTAGTCTTCACGGCGCAGGTGCGGGAACAGGATGACGTCGCGGATGCTGGGGCTGTCGGTCAGCAGCATGACCAGGCGGTCGATGCCGATGCCGCAGCCGCCCGTCGGAGGCATGCCGTACTCCAGGGCGCGGATGTAGTCCGCGTCGTAGAACATGGCTTCCTCGTCGCCCGCGTCCTTGGCTTCGACCTGCGAGCGGAAGCGCTCGGCCTGGTCTTCGGGATCGTTCAGCTCCGAGAAGCCGTTGGCGATTTCGCGGCCGGTCATGAAGAGCTCGAAGCGCTCGGTGATGCCCTCGCGGGTATCGGAGGCGCGCGCCAGCGGCGAAACTTCGACCGGGTAGTCGATGATGTAGGTGGGGTTCCAGAGCTTGGCTTCGGCGGTCTCTTCGAACAGGGCCAGCTGCAGCGCGCCCAGGCCGGCGCGCGACAGCACCGGGCCGTCGGCATCGGCGCCCAGTTTCTTGAGCTCGGCGCGCACGAAGGCCGCATCGTCCAGTTGCGCCTGGGTGTAGCCGGGGGCGTACTTGAGGATGGCTTCGCAGATGGTCAGGCGGTCGAACGGCTTGGACAGATCGAGTTCGCGTTCGCCGTAGGTCAGCACCGCGCTGCCGGTGGCCGAGATGGCGGCCTGGCGGATCAGCTCTTCCGTGAAGTCCATGAGCCAGCGGTATTCCGCAAAGGCCGCATAGAACTCCATCATGGTGAATTCAGGAT
The DNA here is from genome assembly GCF_059760445.1 of Achromobacter sp. D7-1. Taxonomy (NCBI): domain Bacteria; kingdom Pseudomonadati; phylum Pseudomonadota; class Betaproteobacteria; order Burkholderiales; family Alcaligenaceae; genus Achromobacter; species Achromobacter sp. D7-1. Next base: position 34,427 of record NZ_JCBAMT010000007.1, read on the forward strand.
TGTGGCGCGGGCTCACGCCCTCGTTGCGGAAGTTGCGGTTGACTTCGAAGACGCGCTCGAAGCCGCCGACGATCAGGCGCTTGAGGTAGAGCTCGGGCGCGATGCGCAGGTACATTTCCATGTCCAGCGCATTGTGGTGCGTGACGAAGGGCTTGGCCGCCGCGCCGCCCGGGATCGGGTGCAGCATGGGGGTTTCCACTTCGAGGAAGCCGGCGTTCAGCATGAACTGGCGGATGCTGCCCACGGCCTTGCTGCGCGCCTCGAAGGTGCGGCGCGTGGCGTCCGTCATGATGAGGTCGACATAGCGCTGGCGGTAGCGCAGTTCCTGGTCGGCCACGCCGTGGAACTTGTCGGGCAGCGGGCGCAGCGACTTGGACAGCAGGCGCGCGCTGGCGGCGTGCACCGAGAGTTCGCCCTTGTTGGTCTTGAAGACCGACCCTTCGATCGCGATGATGTCGCCGATGTCCCATTGCTTGAACGCGGCGTAGCTGTCTTCGCCCAGCGTGCCGCGGTCCAGGTAGATCTGGATGCGGCCGGTGCTGTCCTGCAGCGTGGCGAAGCTGGCCTTGCCCATGACGCGCTTGAGCATCATGCGGCCGGCGACCTTGACGGTGACGGGGTTGGCGGCAAGCGCTTCCTGCTCCTGGCCGTCGTACTTGTCATGCAGGGCGGCGGCGCGGGCGTCGGGAACGAAGTCGTTGGGGTACGCGACCCCGGTTTCGCGCAGTTTGGCCAGCTTGGCGCGCCGTTCGGCGATCAAGCGGTTTTCGTCCTGGGCGGGCGCCGGAGTGGTCGAGTGGTCGGTCATGGTCGGGGAATCAGTCGTAATTGCGGATGTCGTCGATCTCGGTGGTGCCGAAATCTTCGCGGTCCAGGTAGGCGAGGATGCGGGAGGCCACGTTGGCGGGCGAGGACAGCTTGCCGGTCGCGTGGAACTCCTGGAACTTGGCCAGCGCCGGGAAACTTTCCGGATCGCTGGAACGGATGGCGACCTGCATGTCGGTGTCGACGATGCCGGGGGCCAGCGCGACGATGCGCGCGCCGTCGGCGCCTTGCTCCGCCTTGACCACGCGCGAGTACATGTCGAGCGCGGCCTTGGTGGCGCAGTAGACGCCCCAGCCGGCGTTCGGGTTGCGGCCCGCGCCGGAGGAGATGTTGAGCACGCGGCGGTCGGCCTTGAGGTCCTCGACCGCGGCCAGGAAGCGCGCCGTGAGCAGCATCACGGCGCTTACATTCAGGTTGAAGGCGGAGGCGATGGCCGCGCCGTCGACCAGCGCGTCGGTGCCGGCGACGGGGTGCACGGTGCCGGCGTTGTTGATCAGCAGATAGCGGCGGGCGTCACGGGGCAGCGACGCGCAGATGCGCTGCGCGGCCGTCTCGGCCGCATTCAGGTCCGAGAGGTCCACGGACAGCTGTTCCAGCTGCGCGTCCTGCGAGCGGGCATAGGCAGCCAGTTCGGGATCTTCCCGGCGCGCCAGGGTGATCAGGCGGGTGCCCGGTTTGGCCAGGCCGCGCGCCATGGCGGCGCCGATGCCGCGCGATGCGCCGGTGAGAATTACGATGGTGTCGGACATTCGTGAACCTCTGGATGCGTTGAGGGGAAGTATCGCGAAACTTAGATGCCTTGCTTCAGGCTGGCCTGGATGAAGGGGTCCAGGTCGCCGTCCAGCACCTTCTGGGTGTTGGAAATTTCGACGTTGGTGCGCAGGTCCTTGATGCGGCTCTGGTCCAGCACGTAGGAGCGGATCTGGTGGCCCCAGCCCACGTCGGTCTTGGAGTCTTCCAGCTTCTGCTGCTCGGCCATGCGGTTGCGCATTTCCAGTTCGTAGAGCTTGGACTTCAGCATCTGCATGGCTTCGGCGCGGTTGCGGTGCTGCGAACGGTCGTTCTGGCACTGCACCACGATACCGGTGGGGATGTGGGTCAGGCGCACGGCCGAATCGGTCTTGTTGATGTGCTGGCCGCCCGCGCCGGAAGCGCGGTAGGTGTCCACGCGCAGGTCGGCGGGGTTCACTTCGACTTCGAAGGATTCGTCGACTTCGGGGTAGACGAAGACGCTGGCGAACGAGGTATGGCGGCCGCCCGAGGAGTCGAAGGGGCTCTTGCGCACCAGGCGGTGCACGCCGGTTTCGGTGCGCAGGTAGCCGAACGCATATTCGCCTTCGATCTTGATGGTGGCGGACTTCAGGCCCGCGACATCGCCGTCGGATTCTTCCAGCACTTCGGCCTTGAAGCCCTTGCGCTCGGCGTACTTCAGGTACTGCCGCAACAGCATCGAGGCCCAGTCCTGCGCTTCCGTGCCGCCGGCGCCGGCCTGGATGTCCAGGAAGCAGTTCAGCGGATCGGCCGGATTGGAGAACATGCGGCGGAACTCCAGCGCTTCCAGCTTTTCCTGGAAGGCGTCGGCGTCCTGCTCGATGGATTCGAGGGTGGCGTCGTCGTCGTCGGAGGCGGCCAGTTCGAACAGCTCGTTCGAGTCGGCCAGGCCCGAGCCCAGGGCGGTGAGCGTTTCCACCACGTCTTCCAGGGCTTTCTTTTCACGGCCCAGGTCCTGGGCGTGCTTGGGGTCGTTCCAGACCGCCGGATCTTCGAGTTCGGCGTTTACGACTTGCAGGCGTTCAGCTTTGGCATCGTAGTCAAAGATACCTCCGTAGAGCCTGTTCGCGCTCCGCGTAATCGGCGAGGCGGGCTGCGAGCTGGTTCTGACGTTCGGCTTCCATGATGATCCTGTCCTGATGACTTTTGTGCGAAACCGAACATTTTACCGTGCTTGGGCCAAGTGCGCGGCCACAGTGGACAAGAAGGGGGACGGATCTTATCGGGGAGGTTTCTGCCAGAAAATCCGAATTGTTCAGTTTTTTGTCAAGACGGGGGTTCTAGGCTGGGGGCAACGGCCCGGCCGTTCCTGATCGGGACGGGATGGACCGCGACGGCGCCGGCGAGCAGCCGGCCTATCCCGACAGAGGAATGGAGACACAGATGGACAATGCGATGGCCCCCGGGGTTTCGCCGGCGATCCCGGCGACAGAGGAAGACCGGATCTACCGCAAGGTAGGCTGGCGGCTGGTGCCGCTATTGGTGGTGTGCTACGTCGTGGCCTACCTGGACCGCGTCAACGTGGGTTTCGCCAAGCTCCAGATGCTGCAGGAGCTCCAGTTCAGCGAAACCGTGTATGGCCTGGGCGCGGGCATTTTCTTCATCGGCTACTTCATCTTCGAGATTCCCAGCAACATCATCCTGCACAAGGTGGGCGCGCGGATCTGGATCGCCCGCATCATGATTACCTGGGGGATCATTTCCGCCTGCATGATGTTCGTGAGCAGCGTGCACATGTTCTACATCCTGCGCTTCCTGCTGGGCGCGGCGGAAGCCGGATTCTTTCCGGGCATCATCCTGTACCTGACCTACTGGTATCCTGCGGCCCGGCGCGGCCGCATCACGACCTTTTTCATGACCGCGGTGCCCATGTCCGGGCTGATCGGCGGCCCGATCTCCGGCTGGATCATGAGCACCTTCCACGGCGACCATGGCCTGTCGGGCTGGCAATGGCTGTTCCTGCTGGAAGGCATTCCGTCGGTGGTGATCGGCGTGCTGGTGCTGATCTACCTGGACGACCGCATCAACACGGCCAAGTGGCTGACTGCCAATGAAAAGGCCGTGCTGATCCGCAATATTGCGGCCGAGGAACAGCAGAAGGAAGATCCGCCGATCCGCGCCGCGCTGGCCAAGCCGCGGGTGTGGGCGATGGCGTTGATCTACTTTTCGTTCGTGATGGGGCTGTACGGCGTGGGCTTCTGGATGCCGACCCTGATCAAGAGTACGGGCGTGCAGAGTCCGCTGGCCATTGGCCTGTTGACGGCGATTCCGAACCTGTTCGCCGTGATCGGCATGATCCTGATCTCGCGCAACTCCGACCGCCTGCGGGAGCGCCGCTGGCATGTGGCCTTGCCCGCGCTGTTCGGCGCGCTGGGCCTGCTGTTCTCGGCGATCTGGAGCGGCAACACTGTACTGGCGATCTTGGCGCTGACGGTGGCCAATATCGGCATCTGCACGGTACTGCCGTTGTTCTGGAGCCTGCCCACGGCCTTGCTGGGCGGCACCGCCGCGGCGGCCGGCATCGCGCTCATCAATTCGGTGGGCAACTTGGCTGGCTTCGTCAGCCCGTATCTGGTGGGCTGGCTCAAGGACATGACGGGCACAACCAATACAGGCCTCTACATGTTGTCGGGCTGCCTGGTGGTGGGCGCGCTGGTGGCCCTGGCGCAGCCTGCGAAGCTGGTGAACAAGTAGTCCGGGCGTCGAGCGAGCGGCCTGGGACAGGTACCCGGGTCCGCTCCGCGTGCGACGTTTCACGCCTTATCGGGGCTTGCGCCCATGGCGGGCCTCAGCCCGCGTGCTCGATGACCAGCTGAACCGACACCATCCCGTTCCACACGTTCTGCTCCAGCCGGTAAGCCGCCTGGATATGTTCGGGCAGCGACTGGTCGTGGCCGAACCAGATGGCGTCGAAGCGCTGATGGCCGCGCTCCAGCGACAGTTTGAGGTGCTTTTCCCCGACCAGGCGCTGGTTGCGCACCACGAACTCGTCCAGGAACAGCGGGGCGGCGAAGCCGGCGCCCCAGACCTGCTGCTGGAGCATGCCGGCGACGTCGGCGTTGGCGTAGCCCGATTCCAGCGAGCCGTCGGTCTCGATCACCGGCTCGAAGGTATCGCGGCCCGTCAGCTCGCGCACGGCGGCGTCGAAGGCGGGGGCGAACGCGGCGAAGTCCTCGCGCCCCAGCGTCAGGCCGGCCGCCATGGCGTGGCCGCCGAACTTGCGGATCAGGTTGGGATGGCGCTTGGACACCAGGTCCAGCGCGTCGCGCAGGTGCACGTCGGGGATCGAGCGGCCCGAACCGCGGATTTCGTCGTCCCCCGCGGGCGCAAAGGCCAGCGTCGGGCGCCAGAATTTTTCCTTCAGGCGCGAGGCCACCAGGCCCACCACGCCCTGGTGCCAGCCCGGGTCGAACACACAGACCGTGGCGCCTGCGGCCGCGTTCGGCGCTTCCATGGCGGCCAGCGCCTGCTCGCGCATTTCGGCTTCGATCGTGCGGCGTTCGCGGTTGATGTTGTCGAGCTCGCGCGCCATTTCCAGCGCCTGGGCCTCGTCGTCGGTGGTCAGGCAGGCGATGCCCAGGCTCATGTCGGCCAGGCGGCCGGCCGCATTGATGCGGGGGCCGAGCGCGAAGCCCAGGTCGAAGCCGTTGGCCGCGCGCGGCTCGCGGCCGGCTACGGCGAACAGTGCGCGCAAACCTGGCTGCAGGCGGCCGGCGCGCATGCGTTGCAGGCCCTGGGTGACCAGCAGGCGGTTGTTGGCATCCAGTTTGACTACGTCGGCCACCGTGCCCAGCGCCACCAGGTCGGACAGCGCGTCCAGGCGCGGGCCGCCATCGGCCGCGTAGACGCCGCGGCGGCGCAGTTCGGCGCGCAGGGCCAGCATCATGTAGAAAATGACGCCCACGCCCGCCAGGTTCTTGGACGGAAAGCCGCAGCCGGGCTGATTCGGGTTCACGATGGCCAGGGCCGCCGGCAGCGTGTCGCCCGGCAAGTGGTGGTCGGTGATGACCACGCCGATGCCAGCGTCGTTGGCCGCGGCCACGCCGTCGACGCTGGCAATGCCGTTGTCGACCGTAATGATGATGTCGGGCTTGCCGGCGCGATGCCGGACCGCCAGGTCGACCACGGCGGGCGACAAGCCATAACCGGTTTCGAAGCGGTTGGGCACCAGGAAGTCCACGTCCGCGCCCATGGCGGACAGGGCGCGCAGGCCGACCGCGCAGGCGGTCGCGCCGTCGCAGTCGTAGTCGGCCACGATCAGCAGTTTCTTGCCCGCCTGAATGGCGTCGGCCAGCACGCCGGCAGCGTGGTCCGAATGCGTCAGGCCGTTGGGCGGCAGCAGCGACTTCCAGGCGAGCTGGGTTTGATCAGGATGGGTGACGCCGCGGGCGGCCCACAGGCGGGCCAGCAACGGGTGGATGCCCGAGGCTTCCAGGATGTGGCAGGCTTGCAGGTCGGGCGTGCGGACGGTTAAGCGGGGTGAGACCACCAGGCGCTCCAGTTTTTCTTGGGCGCGGGCAGCAAGCCGAGCAGGCCCCCGCGCGGTTTCAGGGTAAGGGCGACCTTGCGGTCGTCGCCCAGCAGCAGCAGTTCGGCGGGCGCGGCCGGCAGGCCATGCTTGCCGGCCAGCGGGCGCAGATGCTGCGCGTCCAGCGCTGCCAGGGCGTCCAGCCAGGCGGCCCAGTCGCCGGCCCGCTGGGGGGCGTCCAGATCGGCGTACACCTGCGCCGGGGTCGGCCGGGACTGCGTCCAGGGCGTGCCGCCGCCATACAGCCATAGCGCGTTGACTGGCGGCAAGCCGCGCGCCGCGCGGGCGTCGTTGACCGGGTGTTCATGCCAGGCCATCTGTATTTCATTGAGCAGCCGGCGCCAGGGGCGCGCTTCCGCGTCCTGGCGCCACCAGTCGTTCAGGCGCTGTCCAGCCACGGCCAGCGGGCTGGCGGTCTGCGGACGCAGGCCCTCCGGCAGGCGCAGGCGCCAGCGTTCGGGCGAGAGTTCTTCGACCGCGAAGCCCGTGTCCTCGAACAGGGGGCGGGCGGTGTCGAGCAGGGCGGCCGTTTCCTCGGCGCGCAGGTCCATCAGGCCGGGATCCAGCAAGGTGGCCTGGTCCGTGCCCAGCGCCAGATGGACCAGTTCGGCCAGCCAGATGGGGCCGCTGCCTTCGGCTTGCGCCCCGGCCAGCAGCGGGCCGAGTCCGGCGCCGGGCGGCAGGCCTGGCTCGGGGACGTAGCCCGCGCGGTCCAGCAGCCAGGCTTCGTAGGGCGTGCAGCCCTGCGCGCGCCGGTCATGGGCCTGGGGCCGGGCGCTGCCGGCGAGCAGCCAGCCATGTAGCGTGGGCGCGCGTTCAGGCAACAGCTTGGCCAGTTCGGCGGCAAAGGGTAGGGCGGGCAGGGCGCCCGGAATGACGATCAGCATGGGCGCGATTGTAGTCCCCGCAGGCGCCGGGAACTAAGCGGCGCCGCGGACTGCCATAGCTTGAAACGCCTGGTCTCCGAACCGCACATCCGCGGGCCGGAATCCAGGCGGTTAATGCCATAATGCGCACGTGCTGAAAATACCCTACGAACTATGGATAGGCGCCCGCTATGCCGGGCTGGCCAGAATCCGTCAGCGACGCGGCCGCCGCGATCGCTTCATCTCCTTCATCGCCGCCAGTTCGATGGCGGGCATCGCGCTGGGCGTTGCCGCGCTGATCGTGGTGCTGTCCGTAATGAACGGCTTCCAGAAGGAAGTGCGCGACCGCATGTTGTCGGTGCTGCCGCACATCGAACTCTATATTCCCGGGGCCGCGCCCGAGCGGGTGCTGGAGAGATGGCAGGAATTCGCGTCCGCCGCCGAGAAGAATCCCGCCGTCAAGGCCGGCGCCCCGTTCGTGGCGGCGCAGGGCATGCTGGTGCGCGGCCAGGCCTTGCGGGGCGTGCAGGTACGCGGCATCGATCCGCAGACCGAAGGCAATGTCTCGGACCTGCCGCGCCAGATGGTGTCGGGCAAGCTCACCGATCTGAAACCCGGCAGTTTCGGCGTGGTGCTGGGCAATGAACTGGCCGATGGCATGGGCGTGAAGCTGGGCGACACGCTCTTGATGATGGCGCCGCAAGGCTCGATCAGCCCGGCGGGTTTCACGCCGCGCATGCGCCAGTTCACCGTGGTGGGCGTGTTCTCGTCCGGCCACTATGAATACGATTCCTCGCTGGCCTTCGTCGACGACGAGGATGCCGCCCGCGTGTTCCGCGACAGCGGCACCGCCGGCGTGCGCCTGCGCGTCGCCGACATGCAGCGCGCGCCGGAAGTGGCGGCCGAGCTGCAGAAGGTGCTGCCGCCCTACATGATGGCGAGCGACTGGTCGCGCAACAACCGCACCTGGTTCGCGGCCGTGAAGACCGAAAAGCGCATGATGTTCCTGATCCTGGCGTTGATCGTGGCCGTGGCCGCGTTCAACCTGCTGTCGTCCCTGGTCATGGCCGTGAAGGACAAGCAGTCCGACATCGCCATCCTGCGCACGCTGGGCGCCGGCCCGCGCGAGATTGCCCGCATCTTCCTGGTGCAGGGGGCGCTGATCGGCGTGATCGGCACGCTGCTGGGCGTGGCGGGCGGCATCCTGATCGCCTACAACGTGGACGTGATCGTGCCGTTCATCGAGGGCCTGCTGGGCGTGCATTTCCTGCCGCGCGAAATCTATTTCATCAGCGCCTTGCCTTCGGATCCGCAGATGGGCGACATCGTCACCATCGGCGTGACTTCCCTGGTGCTGTCGTTGCTGGCGACCCTGTATCCCAGCTGGCGCGCCTCGCGCCTGCAACCCGCACAGGTGCTGCGCCATGACTGACATGCTGACTCACGCGCTGCAGGCCGACAATATCGTCAAGGTCTACGACGAAGGCCCCGCGCGCATCGAAGTGCTGAGCAACGTCAGCCTGACGGTGGCGCGCGGCGAAATGGTCGCCATCGTCGGCGCCTCGGGCTCGGGCAAGAGCACGCTGCTGCATATCCTGGGCCTGCTGGACGTGCCTACCAGCGGCTCCGTCTCGGTGGATGGCCAGCTCGCCGTCGGACTGTCCGAGGGCCGCAAGAGCGCGGTGCGCAACCGCAGCCTGGGCTTCGTCTACCAATTCCACCACCTGCTGCCGGAGTTTTCCGCGCTGGACAACGTGGCGATGCCGCTGATCGTGCGCCGCGAGAGCCGCGATAAGGCGCGGGCAGCCGCGCACGAAGTCCTGGGCATGGTGGGCCTGGCCGCCCGCGAAGGGCATTTCCCGGGGCAGTTGTCCGGCGGCGAGCGGCAGCGCGTGGCGCTGGCGCGGGCCCTGGTCACGCGTCCCGTCTGCGTGCTGGCCGACGAACCCACCGGCAACCTGGACCGCCACACCGCGCACAATATGTTCGAACTGTTGACGCGGGTGAACCAGGAATCGGGCACGGCGTTCGCCATCGTCACCCACGACCCCGAACTGGCCGCCCGCGCCGACCGCCAACTGCTGATGGAAAACGGCCGCCTGGTTTCGGGTTAAGGCGCGCGGGGCGATAATCCGGACAAGGAGGTCGCGCCCATGCTGATCGATACCCATTGCCACCTGGATGCCGCCGAGTTCGACGCCGACCGCGAGCAGGTCGCCGACGACGCCTGCGAGGCGGGCGTCCAGTCCATCGTGATTCCGGCGGTCGAGCGCGCCAATTTTTCCGTGGTGCGCGATCTGGCCGGCAAGACCGCCGGCGGCGCCTATGCGCTGGGCATTCATCCGTTGTATGTGCAGCGCGCCAGCGATGATGATCTGGACGCGCTACGTGCGGCCGTCAAGGAAGCGCTGGGCGATCCGCGCTTCGTCGCCATCGGCGAGATCGGCCTGGACTTCTTCGTTCCTGAAATCGCTTCTGGCGAGCCGCGCGAGCGCCAGGAACGGTTCTACGCCGCGCAGCTGGCGCTGGCCGCCGAGTTCCATCTGCCGGTGCTGCTGCATGTGCGCAGATCGCAAGACATCCTCTTGAAGTATCTGCGCCGCCACCCGCGTATCGGCGGCATTGCGCACGCCTTCAACGGCAGCGCGCAGCAGGCGCAGGCTTTCATCGACCAGGGTTTTGCGCTGGGCCTGGGCGGCGCCATGACCTATGAGCGCGCCTTGCAGATCCGCCGCCATGCGGTGGACGTGGACCTGGCGCACCTGGTGCTGGAAACCGATGCACCGGACATTCCACCGGCCTGGCTGCATCCGCCGCAGCGACGCAACGCGCCGGCGGAATTGGTCCGCATCGCCGCCACGCTGGCGGAACTGCGCGGCATCACGCCCGCGCAGGTGGCGCATGCCACCACGGCCAATGCCATGCGCGTCTTGCCGCGGCTGCCGGCCGCGATCCTGGCCGATGCCGACTGACCGCGGCTGCCCGGTTCAGCCGGCCAGGCGAGGCAGCTCCATCCGCACGCAAAGCCCTTGCGGCGAGATATTGCGGGCCGACATCGTGCCCTTGTGCGCGGCCACCGCGGCCTGGGCGATGGACAGCCCCAGCCCGGCGCCGCTGCCGGCCTTGCGCGCGCCCGATGCTGTGCGATAGAAGGGCTCGAACAGCGCTTCCAGCTCTTCGGTTGCCACGCCCGGCCCGCGATCTTCGATTTCCAGGCAGGCCTCCTGCGAGTTCGACAGCAGGCGCACGCGGATCGCACTGTGCGCGGGCGCGAAGCGCAGGGCGTTGCGCAGTACGTTCTCGATGGCGCTGGCCAGGCTGCAGCGATCGCCGATGAGCGGCACCGGGGCCTGTTGCTGCCACTCTATGCCTATCTGCCGGCCGCCGGCTTCGTAGCGGGCATCATTGACCACGTCGGAAACGACTTCGGCCAGGTCCAGGTTTTCGGTGGGCACGGGCAAGGCGCCCAGGCGCGCCAGCCTCAGGGTGTTGCCGACCAGCGCGTCCAGGCGTTCGCATTCGAGTTCGATGCGGTCCAGCTGCAGGTCCTGGCGTTCGTCCTTGCGCCGCGCCAGTTCGGCCGCCAGCCGCAGCCGCGCGAGCGGCGAGCGCAGCTCGTGTGCGATGTTGTGCAGCAACTGCTCGCGTGTGTCGACCAGGGCTTTCAGGCGGTCGGCCATGGCGTCGAAGTCGCGTGCCAAGAGGCCCAGCTCGTCCTTGCGGCGGGCCAGCTTGGCGGGCGTATGGACGTCCAGCCGGCCAGCCGACAAGGCGTGGGTGGTCTGGCGCAGCTGCGCCAATGGCGCCGTCACGTGGCGGCTCAGGGCCCAGCAGAATGGAGCGGTTACCGCCAGCGCGAACAGCACCAGCGCCAGCGCGACCGGCGACAGGGCCAGCACTTCCCAATGCGAAGAATCGAACGGCAGGAACAGCATCAGCAGCACCGAGCCATCGGGCAGCACCAGCTTTTGCGGTTCCCACCAGGAGACCCGTTCGCCGGTGGGGTCGGCGGGCAGGTAGTCCGCCTTTGGCGAGCGGTCGGGTCCTGCGCGGAAATCGCTCAACCAGTCTTCCATGCGGGCGGGTAGCCGCCGGCCCAGGATGTCGGCGTCCTGGGCGTCCATGACGTAGATCTTCAGGGCCGAGTAGCGCTGGTCCATGGCCTGGACCCAGCGTTCCAGGCCATCCACGCCCTCGCTGCGGGCGATCTGCGCTGCGTCGCGCGTGAGGTTGCCGGGATTCAGGCCGTCCAGGGAGTTGAAGCGGTACCAGGCGACCGCGGCGGTCAGCACCATGCCGCACACCAGAATGACGGCCATTGCGCCCCAGAAGGTCAGGAAAGCGCGCCAGAACAGCGAGCGGGCGGGCAGCCAGGCCATCAGTCCGCGCCCGCCAGCACGTAGCCCAGGCCGCGCAGGTTGCGGATGGCCAGCGTTTCGGCGCCGCTGTCGCTGCGCAGCTTCTTGCGCAGCGCGCTGATGTGGGTATCGATGCTGCGGTCGTAGCGGTCCGGCTTGCGGCCCAGCGCGTACAGGCCGATCTGGTCGCGTCCGACCACCTGGCCAGGCGTGCGCAGGAGGATTTCCAGGATGCGCTGCTCGGCGCCAGTCAGCGCGATTTCGCTGTCGCCCACGCGCAAGAGGCCGGTGGCGGGGTCGAGCGACACCGCGCCCAGCGCCAAGGGGGGCCGGGCGGTGTCGGGCACCTCCTCGAAGCGGCGCAGCACCGCGCTGATGCGGGCCTTGAGTTCGCGCGGGCTAAAAGGTTTGGCCAGGTAATCGTCGGCGCCGAACTCCAGGCCCAGCACGCGGTCCGTCTCGCCGCCGTGGGCGGTGAACATGATGACGGGCCGGCGCGAGCGCTGGCGGTACTGCTTCAGCAGATCCAGCCCGTTGCCGTCGGGCAGCATCAAATCCAGCAGCACCAGGTCGTAGTCGTCTCGCGCCAGCAGGGCCAGGCCCTGCGCGCCGCTATGCGCCAGGGCGAGCTGGCAATGGCCGGGTTCCAGGTATTCGCGCAGCATCTGCGCGAGCTCGACATCGTCGTCGATCAGCAGGATGCGGCGCGTCGCCGGAGCGTGGGAAAAAGGCATGCGTGTCGTCGGTTCTGCATCCGGCAGTTTGGCTTATGGCCGCGGACCGGAGTGTCAAGAAGTTCAAAGAAGATAAAAGTTGCGGAAAGCGTGTTGCTGGCTCCCGGCAGCTCCAATTCTAATATGAGAATGGTTTTCATTAATAAGTACGGGGCAGGACGGACGCCGCACGCGGGGTGCGGCGCGGGCCTGGGACGGGAGAAATTGGAATCATGAGCAGCAAACAAATGGTCGCCGGCCGGCGCGGTCCGGGCTCGCGCACGCAATTGGCGGCAGCCCTGTGCGCCGCGGGTTTCGGCGTGGCGCAGCCCCTGTGGGCGCAAAGCGCGGACAGCGCCAAGACGCTGGATACCGTGGTGGTGACGGCCTCGGGCTATGAGCAGCAGATCCAGGACGCGCCGGCGTCGATCAGCGTGATCACCCGCGAGGACCTGGACAAGAAGTTCTATCGCGACATCAACGACGCGCTGGTGGACGTGCCGGGCGTGATCGTCACCGGCGGCGGGGACCGCCAGGACATCAGCCTGCGTGGCATGGGACCCAAGTACACGCTGATCCTGATCGACGGCAAGCGCCAGAATTCGCGCGAAACCCGCACCAACTCGGACTCCACGGGCGTCGAAGGCGGCTGGACGCCGCCGCTTTCCGCCATCGAGCGCATCGAAGTGGTGCGCGGCCCCATGTCTTCGCTGTACGGCTCGGACGCCATGGGCGGGGTGATCAACATCATCACCCGCAAGGTGCCCTCGGAGTGGGGCGGCGAGATCCGCCTGGACACGACCATCCAGGAAAGCAACAAGTCGGGCGACATCTACCAGGGCAACTTCTACCTGTCCGGCCCGATCAAGACCGACCTGCTGGGCCTGCAGATCTACGGCCAGGCCACGCAGCGCGATGAAGACGACATCGTCGACGGCTTCCGCAAACGCAACTCGGAAAGCGTCACGGCCAAGCTGGCGCTGACGCCCAACCGCGACCACGACATCGTGCTGGAAGCGACCACCATGCGCCAGAAGCTGCACGAAACGCTGGGCAAGACCGTTGAGCCGCTGCCGCCCGGCCAGGCTTGCGGGCGCAATGGCTGCCCGGCCTCGTCCGATACCGACTACCGCAGCAACAAGTGGGCGTTGTCGCACACCGGACGCTGGGGCTGGGGCGTGTCGGACAGCTACGTGCAGCAGGAAGAATTCGACAACCGCTCGCGCCAGATGAAGATCAAGAATCTGGACATCCAGACCAGCTGGACGCTGCCGCTGGGCTCGCACATGCTGACCCTGGGCGGCAGCTACCTGAGCCAGCGCCTGAACGACCAGACCGGCAACCAGCTGGCCAACGGCCCCAGCAAGGTAGACCGCTACCAGTGGGCCTTGTTCGCCGAGGACGAATGGCGCCTGACCGAGACCTTCGCTGTCACAACCGGCCTGCGCATGGACGAAGACGAGAACTTCGGTACGCACTTCAGCCCGCGCCTGTACGGCGTCTGGCACATGGCCGACCGCTGGACCCTGAAGGGCGGCGTGTCCACGGGGTTCCGCGCGCCTGATCTGCGCCAGACGGTGGCTGGCTGGGGCCAGGTCAGCCGTGGCGGCAATATGTACGGCAATCCGGACCTGACGCCCGAGAAGTCGGTGACCGAGGAAATCGGCATCCTGTATGACGACGGCGAAGGCTTCAACGCCGGCCTGACCATTTTCAACAACGACTTCAAGGACAAGATCACCCGCGTGGCTTGCCCGGCGAGCCAGTGCACGGACGGCCCGAACCAGTTCGGCTCGGACCCGACCACCTACATGAACGTGGACAAGGCCAATTCGCGCGGCGTGGAAGCCAACTTGAAGCTGCCGCTGTCGCGCGACTGGTCCATGACCAGCAGCTACACCTTCACCAAGTCGGAACAGAAGTCCGGCCAGTACCAGGGCCAGCCGCTGAACCAGCTGCCCAAGCATCTGTTCACCACCACGGTGAACTGGCAGGCCTCGGACGCATTGCAGGCATGGGCGCGCCTGAACTACCGCGGCAAGGAAAGCCAGCCCATCACCGGCCCGTCTTCCTCGTCGGTGGTGGCGCCTTCCTACACCTTCGTGGACCTGGGCGGCTCGTACCAGGTGAACAAGACCGTGGCGGTGTACGCCGGCATCTACAACCTGTTCGACAAGCAGGTTACGTACGACGACTACGGCTATGTCGAGGACGGCCGCCGCTACTGGCTGGGCGTGGGCGTCAAGTTCTGAGTTTGAAAGGGCGCCTGGCGCCCGCTACATGAAGAGGTATGCATGAAGAAGCAAACGCAAGCAGGCCGCGTCCGGCGTTGGGCGGTCCAGGCCGGGGCCGCGCTGGTCCTCGGCGCCGCTACGGCGGTATGCGCGGCGCAGGCGACAGTGCCGGTAAAGCACGCGCGCGGTGAAACCGCCGTACCGGCCAACCCGGCGAAGACGGTAGTCATGGACCTGGCCGTGCTGGACACGCTGCATGCGTTGGGCGTGGACGCGACGGGCGTGCCGACGGTCGCCAAGTGGCCGCCGCAGCTGAGCCAGTATGCCGATCAGCGCTACCTGAAGGTGGGTTCGATGTTCGAGCCCAACTACGAGGTGATCCACGCCGCCGCGCCGCAGCTCATCTTCGTGGCGGGCCGCTCCGCGCCCAAGTACGACGAGCTCGCCAAGCTGGCGCCCACCGTGGATCTGACCGTGAACGCCAAGGATCTGGTGGGCAGCGTCACGCGCAACACCGAAACGCTGGCCGCCATCTACGGCAAACAGGACGTTGCGAAGACCAAGCTCGACGCGCTGCGCGCTTCGATCGCGGATCTGAACGGCAAGGCGGCAAGCGCCGGCACCGCACTGATCGTGCTGACCACCGGCGGCAAGATGAGCGCCTATGGCCCGGGTTCGCGCTTCGGCGTGATCCACGACGCCTTCGGCATCAAGCCGGCGACGACGGGGCTGAGCGTGTCGAACCACGGCCAGGCGATCTCCTTCGAGTTCATCGCCCAGACCGACCCTGACTGGCTGTTCGTGATCGACCGCGATGCCGCCATTGGCCGCGAAGGGGTATCGGCCCAGCGCATGCTGGACAACGAGCTGTTGCGTCCGACCAAGGCCTGGAAGAACAAGCGCGTGGTCTACCTGAACGGCTACAACTGGTATCTGCTGGGCAGCGCAGGCCTGACCGCCATGCAGCAGAACGTGGACGAGATCGCTGGCGCGCTGGCGGCGGGTAAGTAAAGCCTTATGCCTGAGCGGCGGGAGCATTGCGGGTGAGCTGGCGGCAGTCGATAGGCGGTTGGGGCGGTTTGGCGGCGGCAGTCGCCTTGCTGCTGGCCCTGTGCGCGGCCAGCATCAGCTTGGGCGCCGGCCAGCTCAGCCTGGCCGCGCTGTGGAGCGGCGGCGAGGACGCGGAGCGGGCCTGGCGCCTGCTTATGGTCAGCCGGATACCGCGCACGCTGGCCTTGCTGCTGGCCGGCATGTCGCTGGCGGTGGCGGGGCTGATCATGCAGATGCTGGTGCGCAACCGCTACGTGGAGCCCACTACCGCGGGCACGGTGGAGTCCGCGACCCTGGGCATACTGGTGGTCACGTTGCTGGCGCCGGATACGCCCGTGATCGGCAAGATGCTCACGGCCACGGGCTTCGCGCTGGCCGGCACCTTGCTGTTCCTGGCCTTGCTCAAGCGCGTGCCGCTGCGCACGCCTTTCATCGTGCCGCTGATCGGGCTGATCCTGGGCGGCGTGATCCACGCCGCCACTACCTTCGTCGCCTACCGCTACGACCTGCTGCAGTCGCTGCATGCCTGGACCACGGGCGATTTTTCGGGCGTGCTGCGGGGGCGCTATGAACTGCTGTGGATAGGCTTCGGCCTGGCCTGTGCGGCTTACGCGGCCGCCGACCGCTACACGGTGGCGGGCATGGGCCGCGAGTTCGCCGCCAACCTCGGTCTGAACCATGCGCGGCTGACGCTGGCGGGACTGCTGATCGTGTCCGCGATTTCGGCCGTGGTGGTGGTGACGGCGGGCAGTATTCCCTTTCTGGGCCTGATCGTGCCCAACGCCGTCAGCCTGGTACTGGGCGACAACATGCGCCGCTCCATTCCCTACGTGGCGGTGCTGGGCGGGGTGTTCGTGCTGGCCTGCGACGTCATCGGCCGGCTGGTGATCCATCCCTACGAGATTCCCATCGGCACGGTGGTCGGCGTGCTGGGCAGCATCCTGTTCCTGTGGCTGTTGCGCACGCGGAGGAACCGACTTGGCTGAATTCGCAATCCGCGCAGCTGCGCCGGTCCGCGCGCCGCAAGCCTGGCGCCTATGGCTGCTGGGCGCGGCCGCCCTGGCCTGTGCCGTCGCCTTCATGACCCTGGGCGCCAATGGCCAGTGGTCCTTCGTGATTCCGTTCCGCGGCGCCAAGCTGGCGGCGATGCTGCTGGTGGCCTATGCCGTGGCGGTGTCGTCGGTGCTGTTCCAGACCATCACCCACAACCGCATCCTGACGCCGGCCATCATGGGCTTCGACGCCCTGTACCTACTGATCCAGGCGGTGGTGGTGTTCGGCTTCGGCCAGGCGGCCACCGCCGCCAGCCATCCGGTGGCGGCGTTCCTGCTGGAGGTCGGCGCCATGACGGCGTTTGCCTGCCTGCTGTTCCGCTGGCTGTTCTCCGACGCGGTGCGCAGCCTGCACCTGATGATGCTGGTGGGCATCATCTTCGGCCTGCTGTTCCGCAGCCTGTCCAGTTTCGTGGTGCGGCTGATCGATCCCAACGAGTTCCTGGTGCTGCAGGACCGCATGTTCGCCAGCTTCAACACTGTGCGCGTGGGCCTGCTGCCGATCGCGCTGGCCGCGGTGTGCTCCGCTTCCCTGCTGGTGTGGCGTATGCGGCGCCGCTACGACGTGTTGGCGCTGGGCCGCGATATTGCGGTGAACCTGGGCGTGGACTATCGCCGCACGCTGATGCTGACGCTGGCCGCCATTGCGGTGCTGGTGTCGGTATCGACGGCGCTGGTCGGTCCGGTGACCTTCTTCGGCCTGCTGGTCAGCAACCTGGCCTATCAGGCCATGGGTTCCGACCGGCACCGCCACACCGTGCCGGCGGCCGTGCTGCTGAGCGTGATCTTCCTGGTCGGCGGCCAGACGCTGCTTGAACGCGTGCTGGGCCTGAACACCACCGTCAGCGTGGTGATCGAATTCCTGGGCGGCCTGATGTTCCTCGTCCTGATCCTGCGCAGGGGGCGCCGATGATAGAAATCCAGAAAATCAGCAAGCAGTACGGCGATAGCGTGGTGGTCGACGATGTCAGCCTGACGCTGCCGGCGGGCGGCGTTACGGCCATCATCGGCCCCAACGGCGCGGGCAAGTCCACGCTGCTGTCCATGGTCAGCCGCTTGCTGCCCATGTCCGCCGGCCGGGTGCTGGTGGAAGGCCTGGACGTGACGCGGGCGGACAGCCGCGAGCTGGCGCGTCGCCTGGCCATCCTGCGCCAGGACAACCACCTGCCGCTGCGGCTGACGGCGAGGGACCTGGTCGCGTTCGGCCGTTATCCGCATACCGGCGGCCGGCTGACGCTTGAAGACAAGGACCACATCGACCGCGCCATTGCCTACCTGAACCTGGAGCCGCTGGCCGACCGTTACCTGGACGAGATGTCGGGCGGACAGCGCCAGCGCGCCTTCGTCGCGATGGTGCTGTGCCAGGACACGCGCTACGTGCTGCTGGACGAGCCCTTGAACAGCCTGGACATGAAGCACGCCGTCGCCATGATGGGCACCTTGCGGCGGGCGGCGGACGAACTGGGCAAGACCGTGGTGCTGGTGCTGCACGACATCAATTTCGCGTCCACCTACGCCGACCGCATCGTGGCGATGCGGGCAGGGCGCATCGCGCATCAGGGGACTCCGGCCGAACTGGTCCGGCCGGAGATCCTGAGCGAGCTGTACGAGCTGCCGATCGAGGTGCACGAGATCGGCGGCCGGCGCATCTGCGTCTACTACCGCCAGCTTTAGCGGCTGAGATCCACCGCGTAGCGCGACAGCTGGGTCACCGGGTCGGGCGTGGCGTCATGCACGCTGACGTTGTCCACGCCATGCGCCGCGGCCATGGCCAGCGTCCCTGGCACCGACGCGAACACCACCGGTCCAGCCAATGCACCCACCCGCGCAAAGCGCCAGCTGCGGTCCAGGCCATAGCTGGCCAGGTCCAGATCCGGGTGCTTCTTGATGTAGCTGATCAGCACGTCGCGGCTGGCGTCCGGAGCTTGCAGCACGATGTCGCCCTTGCCGCCGGCCAGGCCGGGGAAGTCGCCGCCGCCGCTGGCGCGATAGTTGTTGGTGACCACCAGGAATTGCGCGGCGGGATCCAGCGGCGCGCCCTGGTACGTCAGCTTCGTGATGCGCGAGCCCTTGGGCTTGGTCACGTCGATTTCATACTGCAAGGCGTTGCCGGCGGCGTACAGCACGTCGAAGTTGAAGGTCGGGAAGCCGGTGTCGATCAGATCCTGCGGCGCGACCTGGCCCGGGTCGATCTGGCGGAACTGTTCGGCCGTCTTCTCCAGCCATTGCCGCACGATGTTGCCGCTGACCCGCACTACCTGCAGGGTGTTCGGGTACAGGTACAGATCGGCGGCGTTGTTGATGGCGATGTTGCCCTGCTTCACGTAGGTGAAATCGCCCGGGCCGTTGCGTCCGCCCTTGAAGGGCGCAGCGGCGGACAGGATGGGCAGCGCGGCGTATGACGGCTTGTTCTTGGCGATGTAGTCCGCCAGATAATCGATCTGCGCCATGTTCACGATCTGCAACGCCGACACGTCACCCGCCAGCGCGTAATAGGTCGCCATGTCGAAGCGGCTCTGGCCAATGGGTGTCTTGACGTAGGCGATGGTGGCCGCGTGTTCCGCCTGCACCAGCTGCTGGGTGGCGGCATCCGGTTCGACGTAGGTCGCGGGCGTGGCGCCGCTCTGCGCGGTCAGGCGGGTGGAGATGCGCTGCACGCGCGTGGCGTCCTTCTGCACCTGCCAGCTCTTGTCATACGCCAGCTTGAGCGTGATCTGCCCCAGGTTGTTGCCCCACTGGCCGGCCTGCACCGCGGGCACGCCGTTGATCAGACCCTTCTCCAGATCGATGCCGGGCTGGCCCGCGAATTGCGACTTGGCGTTGGTGTCGGGGAACAGCAGGTGCTGGTGGCCGGTGATCAGGGCATCGATGCCGGGTACTTGGCTCAGGTAGCCGGCGCCATTCTCCATGGCGGGGCTATAGGCGGCGACCATGTCGATGCCGCCGTGCGCCAGCGCCACCACCAGGTCGGCGCCCGCCGCGCGCATTTCCGGCACGTAGCGCTGCGCCGACTCCTTCCAGCCGGAGACTTCGACGTGGCCTTCGAGGTTGGCCTTGTCCCATTGCAGGATGGGCGGAGGCGCAAAGCCGATCACGCCCACTTTCAGCGCGACATCGATCTGCTTGCCGTTCGGATCCGTGGCCTTGAAGGTCTTGTCCAGCACCACCCAGGGCTTGAAGACGGGCTGCTTGCTCGCAGCCGATACGACGTTGGCGGACACGAAGGGAAAGCCTGGCTCCGCGCAGTCCTTGGCGCCGGCGGGGTTGGTCTGGGCCGTGCCTTTGCCGATGCCGGCCAGCCCCAGGTCCGTATTCGTGATCTGCGACAGAAAGGGCAGGCCATAGTTGAACTCGTGGTTGCCCAGCGTGGCGGCGTCATAGGTTAGCAGCTTCATCTGCTTGTAGATCGCCAGCATGTCGCTGCATTGCACCGGGGCCACCAGCGCCTGGTAGTCGGACAGGGCCGTGCCCTGGATGGTGTCGCCGTTGTCGAACAGCAGGGTGTTGGCGTACTGCTTGCGGGCATTGGCGATGAGCGTGGCCGTGCGGTCCACGCCGTAGCTCTTGTCTTCAGCCAGCTTGTAATAGTCGTAACCCAGCACGTTGGCGTGCAGGTCGGTGGTGCCCAGGATGGCCACGTCCAGCGTGGAGCCCTGCGGCACGCTGGCCTGCGGCGGCGTCGCGGGCGTGTCATCGTCGTCGTCATCGCCGCCGCAAGCGGCCAGGCCCGCCAACAGCGCGGCGCTGGCGGACATTGCAAGGATCTTTCCTAGATTCGGCTTCACCGTCTTTCCTCCGGGTTTGAAGGAAAGGAATTTTGGGGACAGCGTGTGACCCGGCCGTGACATGGGCGAAGGCTGGCGCGGCCACGGTTCGCGCACGGGTTGCATACACGTGCTGACAGAAAACTGAATTGGACGACTGTCTCATTTATCGTGGCCCGCCGGCAACGAAATAACAAAAAGATTGCGACCCATTCTCATTAACTGGAAAATCGCCGATCGTTCCATTTCAAACTACTTTAGAAAGACGCAGCACGGCCATGCACGCCCCTCGTTCGATTTCCGCAGCATTGATTGTCCTGGCACCCCTGGCCAGCCCGGCTCCCGCGCAAGCCCAGACCAGCACTCCAACCTTGCCCGCCGTCAGCGTGTACGGCAACGACGCGGCGGCGCAAAGCTACAACCCGCCTGACTCGTCCAGCGCCACCAAGATCGATGTTCCCTTGCGCGATATTCCGCAGACCGTGAACGTGGTGCCCGCGGAGGTCATGCGCGATCAGCACTCCAATTCGATGCAGGACGCGTTGAAGAACGTGCCGGGCGTGAGCTTCTCCACCGGCGATGGACAGCGTGACCAGGTGTCGATCCGGGGCTTTACCGCCATCGCCGACCAGTTCGTCGACGGCTTCCGCGACGACGCGCTGTATTTCCGCGACCTGTCCAACGTCGAGCGCATCGACGTCATCAAGGGACCGGCCGCGGTGCTGTACGGCCGGGGATCGTCGGGCGGCCTGATCAACCGCATCACCAAGAAGCCCGGAGAGGACATCACGCAACTGGGCCTGAGCTACGGCTCCTGGAATGACCGGCGTCTGGATCTGGACCTGGGCCGTTCGACGGAAAGCGGCAGCATGGCGTGGCGCCTGACCGGCGCGGTGGAGAAGGGCGACAGCTACCGCGACAAGCAATTCCTGGACCGCAAGGCGATAGCGCCGTCCGCCCAATTCCGCCTGGGCGAGGATACGACGCTGCTGCTGCAGACCGAATTCCTCGAAGACCGCCGCGTCACGGACTTTGGCATCCCGGCCTACCATGGCCGTCCGGTGGAGGTGGATCCTTCCACCTACTACGGCGCCGAAAACGCGCGCGACGCGGACTACTCGCAGGCGCGGGTGCAGTCGTATGCCGCCACGCTGAACCATCGTTTCAACGAGAACTGGTCGCTGCGCAACGCCACGCGCTACTACCACTACACCCTGGATCGCAATAACACCTTGCCCGGCATCGTGAACGAGGCCGCAAGGACCGTGACCTTGAACCGCTCGAACGTGATGCGCGAAGAACACGGCTGGACCAACCAGACCGAACTGACGCAACGCGCGCAGTGGGGCGCGGTGCGGCACGAGATCCTGTACGGCGTGGAGGTCGGCCAGCAGAACAAGGACCTGGTGAACTACTCGGCCAATAATGTGGCGACCGTCGACCTGTTCGATCCGGTGCTGCCGACTTTGCCCTTGCAGTTGGGCGGCCGTCCCGGCACGGACAACCTGGGCCGTTTCAACACCCTGGGCCTGTACGTGCAGGACATGGTGTCGCTGGGCGAACACTGGAAAGTGCTGGGCGGCGTGCGCCACGACCGCTTCGAGCAGAAGACCGAAGACCGCCGCAACGGCACCAACCTGGCCCGTACCGATTCCAACTGGAGCCCGCGCCTGGGCCTGGTGTTCCAGCCCGATTCGGTGCAGTCGTACTACATTTCGTGGAGCCAGTCGTACCAGCCATCCGGCGAAGCGTTCTCGCTGGCCGCGAACAACGCCGACCTGGCGCCCGAGAAAACCACCAACTACGAAATCGGCGCCAAGTACGACTTCCTTGGTGGCAAGCTGTCGACCACGGTGTCAGTCTTCCGCCTGGAGCGCACCGATATCAAGGTCAACAACCCCGTCACCAACACGCTGGTGCCGGTCGGCACGCAGCGCACGGACGGCGCGGAATGGACCTTGGCGGGAGAACTTGGCGACGGCTGGCGCGCGATGCTGGGATACGCCTACCTCGATGCCCGTATCACTGAATCCATTGCCCGGGACGGCGGCAAGAACGTGGAAGGCAAACGCGCCACGCTGACGCCGCGCCACGCCGGCAACGTCTGGGTCACCAAGGACCTGGGAGAGGGCTTTGGCGTGGGCGCCGGCCTGAACCTGGTGGGCGCGCGCTACGCCAATCCGGGCAATACCGTCAGGCTGCCGGGCTATGTGACGGCCGACGCCGCGGCGTGGTGGCGTCAGGGACCGTATTCGGTGCAGTTGAACGTGTACAACCTGTTCGACGCCGGCTATATCGTGTCGGCCCACGGCAGCAGCCCCAACCTGAACATGCCGGGCGCGCCGCGCAATGCGATGCTGAGCCTGCAGTACCGCATGTAAGGGCTAGCGCAGCGGCGATTCCCGGCCAAGGTCGTCCGCTTCCAACGCCGCCAGCGCATCCAGGAAGCGCCACGCGAACGATCCAGGTCCTTGCGCCAGTTCACCGGCGCGCTGGCCGGCGATGGCGAAGCACGACAAGGCGACAACAGCCGCCGAGTAGGGGTCTTCCTTGGACACTGCGGCGCAGGCGCCGACCAGCGCCGTCAGCGCGCAGCCGGTGGCCGTGACGCGCGGCATCAGGGGCGAGCCGCCCGTGATGCGCACGGCGCGCGTTCCATCCGTGACATAGTCGGTTTCGCCGGTGACCGCCACCACCGTGCCTAGGCTTGCGGCCAGGGCGTGCGCCGATGCTTCCGCCTGCGCGACTGCGTCGCCCGCATCCACCCCCTTGCCCGCGCTTTGTCCGCCAGCCAGCGCGATGATCTCCGAGGCATTGCCGCGGATGATGGCGGGCCGCAGGTCCAGCAGGCGCCGCACCGCGTCGCGGCGGAAGGCGGTGGCGTGATGGGCCACCGGATCCAGCACCCAGGGGATGCCGGCTTCGTTGGCCGAGGCGGCGGTCAGCAGCATGCTGTCCAGCCAGGGCGAGGACAGGGTGCCGATATTGATCACGACCGCGCCGCAGAGGCGCGCGAACTCGGGCGCTTCTTCCTGGGCATGCACCATGGCGGGCGAGGCGCCCATGGCCAGCAGCACGTTGGCCGCGGTGTTCATGGATACGAAATTGGTCAGGCACTGCACCAGCGGCGCATCGCGGCGCACGGCGGTGAAAAGCTCGCGCGAAATGAGCGCCTGGGCGGAAAGGTCTGGGGTGTGTTGCATGCGTAGGGGCTCTGATTAAGCGCTGACGTCCGACAGCCCGGGCTGCGCGGGCAGGGCGCCGCGCAGCGATTCCAGCAGCACGCGCTTGTTTTCGCGGCTGCGGTAGGCGTGTTCGCGCATCAGGTTTTCGGCGCGCACGGCCTCGCGGCGCGTGATGGCGCGCAGCAGGTCTTCGTGGTCCGCCTGCGCGCGCAGCACGAACGGTGTTTCCAGCAACGACGGCGTGGACGGCAGGGTCAGCGCGGCCGGGCCGGCCAGGGGCGTCTTGTTGTTGTGTTCCAGCGCCGACAAGAGCGCGCGGTTGCCCGCGGCTTCGCACAGGATCTCGTGAAAGCGCCGGTTGATCTGCCCCCAGGCGCGCGCATCCACCGTGGTGTTGGGATCGCGGCGGGCGGGCGCCAGCAGGGCGCGTCCTTCTTCCACCGCTTGCGACAGTCGGTCCAGCACGTCCTGCGAGGCGCCGCGCTCGGCCAGCAGGCGGGCCGCCATGCCTTCGAGCACGCCGCGCACGTCCACCGCATCGCCGATCTCGTCCACGGTAAAAGCTCGCACGCGGAAGCCGCGCGACGGCAGCCGTTCCAGCAAACCTTCCTTTTCCAGCTCGGTCAGCGCTATGCGCAGCGGGGTGCGCGACACGCCCAGGCGCGCCGAGAACTGCAATTCGACCACGCGTTCCCCGGGCTGCAGCACGCCTGAAAGCACCATGTCCCGGAGTTCCGAAATGACTTTATCGATTTGTGCGGCCATAGAGAGATGTGGGCGGATCCCGGTCTTTGAAGGCTTTCAGTGTACCGTCAAAATTGCATGCAATAGTCAATAAAAAAACCCTCTCCGCCTTGCGATTTATCAAAATTGCATGCAATAATTCGGAAAAACAGCGGTTCAAGTACGAATAAGGCGACGAATGCATGCAAAGAAATCTCTCAATGCATGCGATAAGCCGCCGCAAGCACAGGAGACAACATGAGGCTCATCAGCTTCGTTCAGGCAGGCCGCAGCGCCTGGGGCGTGTTGCGCGGCACCGAGGTCGTGGCGCTGACGCAGATCTGGCCGGACATGGTCGCGGCGTTGGAGGCAGGGGTGGAGCAGATCGCGCGCGCCGCCGAGGCGCAAGACCCAGCGGCCTGTCTGCCCTTGGCCGGGTTGCGTCTGCTGCCGCCGGTCGTGGCACCGCGCAAGATCCTCTGCGTAGGGCTGAACTATGGCCGCCATGTGGCCGAGGCCGGGCGTGAGCTGCCCGCGCATCCCTCGCTGTTTGCGCGCTTTGCGGACAGTTTCGTCGGCCATGGCGACCCGGTGTGGAAACCGCAAGCTTCTGACCGGTTCGACTACGAGGCCGAATTGGCCGTGGTGATCGGCCGCGGCGGCCGCCACATCGCTGCCAAGGACGCCCTCGCTCACGTGGCTGGCTACACCTGCATGGCCGAGAACTCCGTGCGTGATTTCCAGAAGCACAACGCGCAAGTGACGCCGGGCAAGAACTTCGAGCGCAGCGGCGCGCTCGGCCCCTGTCTGGTCACCGCCGACGAGATCGGCGATCCGGCGCGCCTGGAAGTCATCTCGCGCCTGAACGGCGAGGTCATGCAGCACGGGCAGGTGTCCGACCTGATCTTCCCCATTCCCGAGCTGATTGCCTACATCAGCAGCTTCACCCGCCTGTCGCCCGGCGACGTGATCGCCACCGGCACGCCGGAGGGCGTGGGTTCCAGCCGCAAGCCGCCGCGCTTCATGAACGCCGGCGACACGCTGGAAGTCGAGATCCCCGGCATCGGGACGCTGGTCAACACGGTGACGGACGAGCCCGCCGCCGACCAACAAGGAGACGCGCATGACTGATGCGCTGCGGTACCTGACGGAACGGGACGTGGTCTCGGTGCTGGACATTCCCAAGGCGATCGAAGCCCTGCATGCCATGCTGGTCGCGCAAGGGCGCGAGCAGGCGCGCAACCTGCCCAAGGCGCTGGCGACCTGGGGCGACGGCAGTTCGATGCATGCATTGGGTTCGGTGCAGACCGGCGCCGGCGGCTATGCGGGATTCAAGACTTGGGTCCATACCAAGAACGGCGGCGGCTCGCTGTTCAGCCTGTTCGATGCCGAGTCGGGCTTTCTGCGCGCCGTGATCGAGGCGCGCGCGCTGGGCATGCTGCGCACCGCCGCGATCAGCGGCGTCGCCACGCGGGCGCTGGCGCCGGCCGACGCATCCTGTGCCGCGCTGATCGGCACGGGTCCGCAGGCCGTGACCCAGCTGGCCGCGCTGGCCGCCGTGCGCGATCTGCGCCGCGTGCGCGTCTACAGCCCCACGCCGGAAAAGCGCCGCGCCTTTATCGCCAGCGTGCAAGGCAAGTATCGATTCGAGGTCGAGGAAGCATCCAGCCTGGAGCAGGCGCTGGCCGGCGCGGAAATCGTCACCTTGATCACGCGCGCCGTCGAACCTTTCGTCGACGCGGCCATGCTGGCCGACTGCAGGCACCTGAACGCCGTGGGCGCGATCCTGCCGGCCAAGGCCGAATTCGCGCAGGACGTGTTCGAGCGCGCGGACCGAGTGGTGGTGGACGATATGGAGAACGCGCGCCGCAGCTCGCGTGAATTGCGCGAGCGCTACGGCGCCGACGGCGCGCCGTGGCAGGGCGTTACGGTGCTGAGCGATCTGCTCGCCGCCGACGCAGGCCGCCCGCAGGACGCCCGGCTGACGATCTTCAAGGGCATGGGCATGGGCTTGTCCGACCTGGCGATGGCGCGGGTGGTGTACGAGCATGCCCGCGACCATGGCCTGGGCGTGGCGCTGCCGCCGCAGACCCGCGAGAACCTGCTGCTGTCGCAGCCCTGAACCGAATCCGCATCACCAGACAGCCGGCGCGAGGCGCCGGCGGCAAGAGGAGACCCCATGTTCGTCGATGTCAGCGGCGCCAGTCCGCGGGAACAAAACAAATGGCAGTCCATCGTCATCCCCAAAGAGGATATCGATCTTGAGATCGCGCGCCTGACGGACGCGCCCCGGCCGGACAACGGCCGCCGCGCGTCCCTCATCGTGCACCCTGAAGCCACGGCGCCGGGTCTGGGCCTGGCCCCGGGAACGGACGTCACCGTCAATGTGGTCAATCCGGGCGAGAGCACCTACAACCTGCGCAAGAACTCCAACATGCTGGAGATCTGTATCAGCGGTGAGGGCGTGGCCACGGTGGCCGGGCGCGACATCCGCGTGGGGCACTGGGACGTATGGAACACCCCCGCCATGCAGGTGCATTCCTACCGTAACGAGGGCAAGACGCCGTGGGTGCGGCTGTCGTACTCCAACGCGCCGTTGCTGGAAAAGCTGGAGATCCACTACGTCGAGGAATTCGAGGGCGGCGTGCCGCCGGCCGACGCCAACACCAAGCCGGTGCCGCCGCGCGCGCCGGATGCGGCCCGTTCGCGCGACCTGGCGCTGCGCGAGCAGATCACGCCTGAAGGCGCCTGGCTGCTGGGCTACGAATGGCTGATCGACATCGAGGTGCTGGAATCCAAGGCCTTGCACTGGCCCTGGGCCGCGGTCTCGCGCCAGCTGCCCAGCGTCGAGGACATGGCGCGCGGCTACAACGGCCGCCGCCTGTTCGTGCTGTACAACCCGGCGACCGAACGCCGCATCGGCACCACGCACAGCTTCTTCGCCACCATTTCCTCGTCGCCGCCGGACAACCATCACGTGCCGCACCGTCACAGCTCGTCGGCCATCAATTATTACCTGCGCGGCAACGGCTACAGCAAGGTCAACGGCACGCGGCTGGACTGGAAGGCGGGCGACCTGATCCTGTCGGCGCCGGGCTGGGCCATGCACTCGCATCACTCGGGCACGGAGACCACCTCCGCGCTGACGGTGCAGGACCATCCGCTGCAGATCGCCATGGAGTCGCTGATCTGGCAGGAGCGCATGCAGGAGCCGATCCTGGCGCTGGGCAGCCAGAGCGGCTTCGAAAGCAACCGCGCGCAACTGGCCGCCACGCCGCGCTAGCACGCGATTTCCTAGAACCGATACCTGGATCCGCAATGACCATGACCGAGCTTTCCGACACCCCGGCGCTGCGCGCGCGCCTGCGGGACTTCTACGACGACTACGCCTACTGCCTGGACGAAGACCGGCTGGAGGACTGGCCTGGCTTCTTCACCGAAGACTGCCATTACCGCGTGCTGTCGCGCGAGAACCATGACGCCGGCCTGCCGCTGGGCCTGATCTACTGCATGAACAAGAACATGGTGCGCGACCGCGTCACGGCCCTGCGCGAAACCACCATGTTCGAGCCGCGCTCGCTGCGCCACTTCGTCAGCGGCGTACGCGTGCTGGAAGTGCAGGGCGACCACATCGTGGCGCAGGCCAACTTCGCGGTGATGGAGTCCCTGTCCGACCGGGAGCCCACCTTGAACATGGTGGGCCGCTACCTGGACGTGGTGCGCGTGACGCCCGAGGGCTTGGCCTTCAGCCGCCGCGACTGCGTGTACGACAACTACCGCGTGCGCACCTCGCTCATCGTTCCCATCTGAATCCGCCCCGAGGATACTTCTCATGACCTGTTCCCACACCACCGCGCCGGAGGCTCCGGCGGCGGCCCCCATCCATATCGAACGCCGCTGGCCCAAGGAGGGCTACACGCGCATCCCCAACTGGGTCTACACCGATCCCGCCATCTTCCAGAAGGAAATGGACGTGTTCTTCGGCGGCAAGACCTGGAACTACGTGGGTCTGGAATGCGAAGTGCCCGAAGTGGGCTGCTACAAGCGCAACTGGATCGGCAACCGCCCCGTGGTCATGGTCCGCAACGCGGAAGGCGAGATCAACGTGCTGGAGAACCGCTGCGCCCACCGCGGCGCGCAGATCTGTTGGCAGAACACCGGCAAGGTCGAGGATTTCACCTGCCCGTACCACCAATGGAACTATGACCTGAACGGCAATCTGCAGGGCGTGCCGTTCCGCCGCGGCGCCATGGGCAAGGGGGG
The DNA here is from genome assembly GCF_059760445.1 of Achromobacter sp. D7-1. Classification (NCBI taxonomy): domain Bacteria; kingdom Pseudomonadati; phylum Pseudomonadota; class Betaproteobacteria; order Burkholderiales; family Alcaligenaceae; genus Achromobacter; species Achromobacter sp. D7-1. The sequence continues at coordinate 62,759 of NZ_JCBAMT010000007.1, forward strand.
CATGCCGCGCGATTTCGATCCCAAGCAGAACGGCATCCGCAAGCTGCGCAGCGTGAACCGCGGCGGCTCGATCTGGGCCACCTTCGCTGAGGATGCGCCCAGCTTCGAGGATTACTGCGGCCCGGAAGTGCTGGCCGAGATCGACCACATGCTGCCGGGCAAGCCGCTCAAGCTGCTGGGCTACAGCCGTCAGCTGATCCCCAGCAACTGGAAGATGTACCTCGAGAACCTGAAGGATCCGTACCACGCCACGCTGCTGCACACCTTCTACATCACCTTCGGCCTGTGGCGCGCGGATTCCAAGTCCGAGTGCATCCCCACGGGCGGCGGCGCGCACAGCGTGATGGTGTCGCACAACGAGGGCAAGAAGAAGACCGAGGCCACCACGGAGATGAGCCGCTTCCGCGACGACCTCGAACTGCTGGACCTGGAGACGGTGACGCCGCGCGCCGAGTTCAACCGTGGCCGCGTAGGCGGCGCCTGGGTGTTTCCCGCCGCCCAGTTCGGCATCCAGGCCAATTCGCTCAAGACCCGCCACGTCATCCCGCGCAGCCCCACCGAGCATGAGCTGGTGTTCACCTATTACGGCTACGAGGACGACGACGAGGAAATGACCCGCCTGCGCCTGAAGCACGCCAACCTGCTGGGTCCCGCCGGCTTCGTGTCGATGGACGACAGCGAAATGCTGAACCAGGTGCAGATCGGCGTTACCGGCTATCCGGAAGCGCGCGGCATCGTCGAGATGGGCGGCCGCGATACCGAGCCCGCCGACTACATGGTGACCGAGGTCTTGATCCGGTCCTTCTACGACTACTACCGCCAGGCGATGGGGCTGTGAGCATGGATACCTGGAAACCTGTGGCGATGGTGTCGGACATTTCGCCCGACACCGGCACCCTGCGCGTGGTGCACGAAGGCGAGGGCGTCTGCCTCTACGATCTGCAGGGCGATATTTGCGCCACGCAGGACCGCTGCCCGCACGGCAACGCCAGCCTGGCCGATGGCTACCTGGAGGACGGCACCATCGAATGCCCGTTGCACCAGGGCGTTTTCGACATCCGCACCGGCAAGCCGCAATGCCCGCCGGTTACGACGGACCTGCGCCGCTACGAGGTGCGGGTGGAGGCGGGCACGGTCTACCTGAAGGCGGAGGCCGCATGAGCTCGGCCGCCATAGTGGTGGTCGGCGCGGGCCAGGCGGGCGGCTGGGCCGCGGCGACCTTGCGCGAGCGCGGCTACGAAGGCCGCATCGTGCTGCTGGGCGATGAACCTCACGCGCCGTACGAGCGCCCGCCCTTGAGCAAGGCGGTGCTGGGCGGCCAGGCCGTGCCTGAAAGCACCGAGCTGTTTTCGGCCGATCGGCTGCGCGCGCTGCGCATCGAGTTCCAGCCGGGCGTGGCAGCCACGCGCCTGCGCCTGGCTGACAGGCAGGTGGATACCTCGGACGGCGGCGCCATTGCCTACGACAAGCTGATCCTGTGCATGGGCGGCAGACCGATAGTGCCCGCGCTGCCGGGCATCGACGGCCCGGGCGTGCACGTGCTGCGCACCCGGGGCGACGCCTTGCGCCTGCGCGCCAGCCTGGGACCGGGCCGCCGCCTGGTCGTGGTCGGCGGCGGGTGGATCGGGCTGGAGGTGACGGCGACGGCGCGCCAGTCAGGCAGCGCCGTGACCGTGCTGGAGCAAGGGCCGCGGCTGTGCGCCCGCAGCGTGCAGCCCGGCGTCTCGGCGCACCTGGCCGCGCTACATGCCGCGCATGGCGTGGACTTGCGGCTGAACACCGGTCTGCGCGCGGTGCTGGCGCAGGCGGACGGCCGTCCGGTGGCGGAACTGTCCGACGGCACCCGCCTGGATGCCGACGCCATCGTGCTGGGCGTGGGCCTGCGGGCCAATGACGAACTGGCGCGCGAGGCCGGCATCGCCTGCGAACGTGGCGTGCTGGTGGACGCATATTGCAGGACCTCGGCGCCCGACGTCTACGCGGCGGGCGACGTCGCGGTGCTGGCGGCCGAGCACGGCCACGCGCGCATGGAGTCCTGGCAGAACGCGCAGGACCAGGGCGCGGCCGCCGCGCTGTCGGCCCTGGGTCAGGGCGCCCCTTATGCGCCGACCGGCGCCGTCTGGTCGGAGCAATACGACGCCATGGTGCAGATCGTCGGATTTCCGGGCCTGGCCTGCAGCGAAGTGCTGCGGCCCCAGGCGGGGGACCGCGCCTTGCTGTCGGTGGCGCTGGACGCCGGTGGCCGCGCCGTGGCCGGCGTATCGGTGGATGCGGCGCGCGATTTCCGCCAGCTGCGCAAATGGATCGCGCAGCGCGCGGCCCTGGACCCGGCGTTGTTGCAGCGGCCGGATGTGCCGCTGGCCAGCGCCCAGATCGAATGAGGATCGCAATGGAAAACCCGATTTTGCCCATGCTTGCCAAGACGGCCTGCGAATCCGTGGTGCTGGAATTCTTCCACGCGCTGGACACGCGACGTCATGAAGCCGCCGCCGCGCTCATGACCCAGGACGGCGTCTGGCAGCGGCAGGGACGCCGGCTTGCCGGCCGCCAGGAAATCCTGGAAGCCCTGAATGCCCGCGCGCCGGAGCGCAGCACCTGCCATGTCATCACCAACTTGCGGCTGATCGAACTGGCCGGCGCGCGAGCGACGGTCGGCTACTTCCTGACCGCCTACGACAGCGTGCCGCATGAACAAGGCGGCGCGCCGCGCCTGGTGGCCATCCGCGAATGCCAGGACGTGCTGGTGGAGACGGACGGCGGCTGGCGCCTGGCCGACAAGAGCAGCCGCCGCCATCTTCCGCCGGAATGACGGCATGAGCATCACCGAGATCCCCGCCTGCCCCGAACCGATACAAGCTCGCGCGTCCGGACTATTCAAAAAGCAGTGGACGCGAAACTAAAATTCCTCAGGAGACAAACCGTGAAACCTTCAAGAATCTTGCAATGCATGTTGGCGGCCGCCTGTGCGGCCGTCGTGTCCGGCGTCCAGGCGCAACAGGCCGACTGGCCGACACACCCGATCACGCTGGTGGTGCCGTTCGCGGCCGGGGGCGGCGGCGACACGCTGGCGCGCCTGGTCGCGGAACCGCTGTCGCGCGAACTCGGCCAATCCATCATCGTCGAGAACCGCCCCGGCGCGGGCGGCAATATCGGCACCTCGATCGCCGCGCGCGCCAAGCCCGACGGCTACACGCTGGCCTACGGCACCAACGGCACCCAGGCCACCAACCACTGGCTGTACAAGTCGCCGGGCTACGCGCCTTCCGACTTCGAGCCGATCTCGCGCTTCACGGTCATCGCCGCGGCGCTGGTGGTCAACGCCACGGACGAGCGCTTCAAGACCCTGGCGCAGCTGCTGGCCTATGCCAAGGCCAACCCGGGCGAACTGACCTGCGGTTCGGCGGGCAACGGCACGTCCTCGCACCTGGCCTGTGAGCTGCTGAACCAGATGGCGGGGACCAAGGTCATGCACATCCCCTACAAGGGCGGTGGCGCGGCCATGACCGATCTGCTGGGCGGCCGCATTTCGTTCATGATCGACGTGATGCCCAATGTGTCGGGGCAGATCGCGGCAGGCAAGCTGCGCGCGCTGGGCGTGACGACGCCGGAGCGGGTGGCGTCCAACCCGGACATTCCCACGATCAACGAGGCGGGCCTGAAGGGTTATGAGTTCTTCGCCTGGGACGGCCTGTACGCGCCCAAGGGTACGCCGGTGGCGGTGCTGGACAAGCTCAACGCCGCCGTCAACCGCGCGTTGCAGCAGCCCGAAGTGCGCAAGATGCTGGAGTCTCGCGGCGCCATTCCGTCGGCCACCTCGCGCCAGTCGCTGGCGGAGTTCGGCGCGGAAGAGTACGCGCGGCTGGGCAAGGTGGTGAAGGTGGCGGGCGCGTCGATCGACTGAGCGGCGGACCCTCGCAGTGGAAGCCGGCGGCGTGAGCCGCCGGCTTCCTACCAAGCCATGCGCAAGCGTCCCAATGCGGGCAAGGCTCCCACCGTGGCCGCCAGTCCTCCGGGAGGCGGCAGCGGTTCGTTGTCGGCCACGCGCCCGTCCGGATCGAGAAAATCGCTCAGCACGTCATCGCGCAGCCGGATGAAGCGCGGATCGCTGCGGTGGCGCGGATGCGGCAGATCGATGTCGACGATGCGGCGTATGCGGCCCGGACGCGGCTGCATCACCACCACGCGGTCGCCCAGGAATACGGCTTCCTCCACGTCGTGGGTGACCAGCACCATGGTGATCTTTTCGTGTTGCCAGATGCGCTGCAACTCGTTCTGCAACCGCGACCGCGTCAACGCGTCCAGGGCGCCCAGCGGCTCGTCCAGCAGTAGCACCCGCGGCCGGTTGACCAGGCCGCGCGCGATCGCCACGCGCTGAGCCATGCCGCCCGAAATCTGGTGCGGGTAGGACTGCTCGAAGCCCTGCAATCCGACCAGCGCGATATGCTCGGCCACCAGCTCGCGCTTTTCCGCCTTCGACAAGGGCGCGTTGCGTAGCGCCGTCGCGATATTGCGTTCCACGTTCAGCCATGGGAAAAGGCGATGGTCCTGGAACACGATGCCGCGGTCCAGGCCCGCGCCTTGCACTGGCTTGCCATCCAGCAGGATCTGGCCGGAGTAGTCGCCGTCCAGCCCCAGGATCAGGCGCAGCAGCGTGGATTTGCCGCAGCCGCTGGCGCCCACAATGCTGACGAAGCGCCCGGCGGACACGTCGAGGTTGATGTCGTGCAGCACTTGCAGCGCCTGCGCGCCGTCGCCGGGGCCGGCATACCGCTTGCCCACGCCGCGGATACTCAATTCCTTGCCGAAGATGCTCGTCATTCCTTTCCTTCTTTATCAGGCGGCGCCCGGGCGGTGCCGCGTCAGCCGGCGCTCCAGCGCGCGGGCCCATGCATTCATGGTCCATCCCACCAGGCCGATCACGAACATGCCGAAGATCACCAGATCCATCTGAAAGTGTTCGCTGCCTTCGATCAGGGTGTTGCCGATGCCGTGGCCGGCCACCAACAGGTACTCCGCGCCTATGGTCGCCAGCCAGGAGTAGATCAGCGCCAGGTACACGCCGGTGAAGATCGAAGGCGCCGCCGACGGCAGCACCACGTGCAGCAAGGTCTGCCAGTGGGAATAGCCGAACACGCGTGCTACCTCCAGCAGGGCCGTGGGCGTGCTGCGTATGCCGTCGCAGGTATTGACGACCACGGGCACCAGGGCCGCAAGCGACAGGAACGTCACTTTGGCCACGTCGCCCAGGCCGAACCAAACCGAGATCAGCGGAATCCAGGCGAACAGCGAGATCTGCTTGAAGGTATTGAAGCTGGGGCCCACGATGCGGTTGAACAGCGGCAGCAGGCCCAGCAGCGCGCCGAGTATCAGACCGAGCACGGTGCCTATTGCGAAGCCGGTAAATTCACGCGCAAGGCTCGCGCTCAGCGCGCGCCACAGCCGGCCCGAGGAGATCTGGCTGGCCGCGGTGTCCAGCACCTTGCCCGGCGACACCAGCAAGGGTGTGGAGACCCAGTCCAGCCGCGCCAGCGCCCACCAGACCAGGATCGCGGCAACGGGCAGCACCAGGCCGCGCCAGCGTGCTTGCAGCCAACGGCTTGCGCGGCGGGCGGCGGGAGGCGAGGAGATAAATGCCGCCATCATGCGTGGGCTCCCGTGGACGTCGTACCCAGGCGGGTAGCGGCCTGGCCGCCGCCCGCGCGGACTTCGGCCAGGTCCAACAACTTGTCGATGGCATAGCCGATGGCGCCCACCACGAGCACCGCCGCCATCACCAGGTCCAGCTGGAACAGCTGGCGGCCATAGACGATCAGGTAGCCCAGCCCTTCGCTGGACGCGACCAGCTCCACCACGACCAGCGACAGCCAGGCCTTGGTGAAGCCCAGGCGCAGGCCGGTGAAGAGCGTGGGCAGCGCATGCGGCAGCACCACTTCCAGCACCTGCTGGCGGCGCGTGTAGCCATAGACGCGGGCCACTTCCAGCAAGTTGCTCGGGGTCTGCCGGAATCCCTGCAAGGTGTTCAGCGTCACCGGCACCAGCGCGGCCTTGGCGATCAGGATGTATTTCAGCGGTTCGCCTATGCCTACCAGCAGCAGCACGAAGGGCAGCCAGGCCAGTACCGGAATCTGCACCAGCGCGTTGAAGGTGGGCAGGATGTAGGCTTCCAGCGGACGCCACAATCCCATCGCCGCGCCCAGCGCCAGGCCCAACGCGCTGCCGGCCGCGAAGCCCACCAGCACGCGCTGCATGCTGGCCTGCACGTGCAGCCAGAGGTCGCCGCTGCTGTAGAGGTCCTGCAAGGTCAGCCAGACGAAGTGGGGCGAAGGCAGCACTTGCGGGGAGATCCAGCCCTGCGCCGCGCCCAGCTGCCAGAGCGCGAGCAACGCCAGCGGCAGCAACCAGGGCAGCAGGCGGCCGCCGGCGTTGCGCAGCAGATCAAGGGGCGCATGGCGCGCGGACGGCAGCGGCGCGCTCAGAGTATTCGCGGACATGACAACTCCTTATCGCGCCGCGGCGGCGTTGGCCTGGCGCTCGCCGGATGCCGGCTGGCCCTGCGCATTGAACGCGGTCCAGCGGGTGGCAAGATTGGCCTTCCGCAGCGCGGCGTCGAGGTAGCGCGGCTCGAACCAGCCGTCCACGCTCACGGGACGGCGGATCAGCTTCAGTTTCAGCGCATCGTCCGCCACGGCCTGGTAGCGCGCGGCGAGGAACTGGTCCAGCAGCGGCGAGTTGCGCACGGCCAGCACTTCGCCTTCGAACTCCGCCTGCCAGGACGCGTAAGGCGTGCCGCTGCGCGCCCAGACCTTGAAGAGCGCGTCGCGGTTCTGTTCGTCGGAGGACCATTGCGCCGCGCGCACGAACACGTCGACCACGCGCTGCACGGCTTCGGGGTTCTCCTTCTCGAAGTCCTCGCGCACCAACAACGACGCCTGGCGGGTGAACGAGGGATCCTGGCCCTTGGTCGAGTAGATGATGCGCGCCAGGCCTTGGTCGCGCAGCTTGAAGTACTCATAGCCGCCAAAGGCGGCGTCCACGCCATTGGAGACCAGCGCCGCCTGCGCGCTGCCCGTGTCCAGGTTGACGCCCTTGATGTCGCGCTCGGTCAGCTGACGCGAGGCCAGCACATTGATCGCAACCAGATGGCCATTGGTGCCGCGGAAGATCGACACCTTGCGGTCCTTCAAATCGTCCAGCGATTGCAGCGCGGAGTCCTTGGGCGTGGAGACGTACAGGTTGTTGCGCACGCCGCTGCCCAGCAGGATGCGGGTCTTCAACCCGTTGGATCGGCCCACCACTGAAGGCAGGTCGCCCTGGTAGGCGAAATCGATCTGCTTGTTCGAGAGCGCTTCGTTGACCGCGGGGCCGGCGCCCTTGAAGAACAGCCATTGCACCTGGGTGCCGGTGCCCTGGAAGGCTTCCTCCAGCCAGTTGTTGGCGCGCGCCACGCCGCCCGGGGATCCGCCCCAGGTGATCGGGTCGCCGCCGCCGGCGGTGGCCACGCCGATGCGGACCACGTCGGGGGCGGCCAGGGAGGCCAGGCTGACGGCGCACAGGGCAGCGCCCAGCATCAGGCGTGAAATCAGGCTGTGGAGAGAGGGCAGGGTGCGCATGGTCGTTCCGTAAGATGATGATGAAAGACAGGCCCGGGCCGGCGCGCGCCAGCCGCGGGCAGGACTGTCCATCCGCCGGCGCGAACCGGCGGGTGGCAGTGCGGTTTGCGGTGAGGGTCAGGCCGCGCGCTTCTGGGAGCGCGCCTGCAGCTTCTGCTCGATGCGCGTGCCCTTGAAGAATTCGGGGTGCGCCTGGGTATAGAAGCGGTAGGGGTTGTCGAACACCAGGGCCTTGAAGTCCGCCGCGCTGATCACGCCGTCCTCGACCAGGTCCCAGCTTTCGGCCAGCGGTTCGGTCAGGTCGGGCACGTCCCAGTGGCCGACGTCGGACGACCAGATCGCATTGAGCTTGGTGTTCAGCGGGTTGGCGCGGTCGTTGAAGGCGGCGCCTATGGTCCGGTCGTCGGCTTCCGAGCCGAAGTAGAAGCTGTCGACCCAGCGCTTGCGGATGTCCTCCACGCTTTCGATGCCGGCCGCTGCGAAGTCGTCGAGCTCATCGCCCTGGGGCTCGCGGCTGTGATGCAGCGCCGACAGGCCCAGGCTGTCGCGCAGCAGGGTGTCCTTGTTCACTTCGCGTCCCTTCAGCAGTTCGGCGCCGTATCGCTCGAACAGGTCCGCCAGCAGTTCTACGTCCGCATTGGCCGGGTTGTACTGCTGCACGGCGTTGCGGTTGCGCTTTTCCCAGCGGTCCACCAGGTGCGCATACACATGTGCGCCCCAATCCGCGCCGCCCTCCAGCAAGGCCACGCGCAGATCCGGAAAGCGCCGGGTCACGCCGCCGAAGAACAGCGCCTTGGCGAAGGCCTGGGAGCCGTCGGCGAAATGGCCGATATGGTTGAACATGTAGTTGCTGATGGAATGTCGGCCAGTCCAGCCCTGGCTGCCGTAATGGGTGGCGAGCGGCACGCCCAGTTCCACCGCCTTGGCCCAGAACGGGTCGTAGTCGTACTCGCTGTCCAGCCCGAAGAAGTCGACGTAGGACGCATGCCGCGCGATCTCCGGGTACTCCGCCGGCGGGTACTTGTCGGCGATGGCCTTGATCGGCCGGCGCACGCCGCCCGGAATGTTCGCCACCTTCAGCCCCAGCGTCTTGACGGCGAATTCGAGTTCTTCAATGGCTTCCTGCGGCGTGTTCAGGGGAATGCCCGCCACGGGCGTCAGCCGGTCGCTGTACTTGCGGTACTGGTCCGCATGGAAATGGTTGATCGCGCGATGCAAGGGCTGACGGTATTCGTCGCCTGCGCCCAGCGGCGCCAGCACGTCGTTGGGAAACAGGATGGAGTAGTCGGAGCCTTGCTCCTCCAGGCGTTCATATAGCAGCTCCGGCAGCGTGACCGTGGCCAGGTCCAGGGTATTGCGCGTGACGCGCGCCCACCAGGGCGAACGCAGCGTGCGATTGCGTTGTCGTTCCGCGGGCGTCTGCTGATACCAGTCCTTGCCCTGGGACTTGGTGGCGAAGCGCGAGCCCTGCGTCTTGCGCAGCACATCCACCAGCTTGGAGCCGCCATAGTGCTGGATGTAGTCCTCCAGCACAGGCGCATAGTCGTTGACGTGTACGTCGGTATCGATCACGGGATAGTCCAGCTTCGCCTTGATGGCGGCGGAGCGGGAAGCCTGGGTACGGTGCAGCCGGTCGTTCATGCGGGTCTCCGAGAGTGAAACGAACGCGGCGCCTTGCGGATTCGGCAAGGCTGGCGCGGACTGATCACAGTACGGGAGATGGTCGTCAGACCAAACGACCGATACGCAATTTCTAACTGAGTGATGTGCTTATGGCTTGGGTGTGGCAATGGACGGGTCTTGCGGTCCGCATACTCAAATTTGGGTATGCGCCGACAAAAAGACACTCCTAACATGGTTGCGGCCAAGGCCGCGCACCTCGCTCCTATGGCAATAACTTGAGGGGAGCACTTCTTGCCCAGGATTTTTGTGTGTGCGGATGGTATCTGCGCCATTGTGTTTCATGCAATTGGCGGAGAGATGATGCGGATCTTTTCACGTACTTTGGCTTGCACTGCACCTTGGAAAAGGTGCCGGCTTTTGCATATTGAGTTGATAGAGATCGTTGTCTCGGTTTGGCGTGCACAGCGGCCAACGCCCGGGTGCGGTCAGGGAGCGTCCCATGAAACGTTTCGTCAATGTCGAGGCTGTCAACCTGCGGGCCACGCCCAGTACTGTGAAGAACTCACCGATCGGCAGTCTCACGCTAGGCGAGGAAATCTTCGATCTGGGGGATGCGCCCGGTGGGTGGCATCACGTTCAAACGGAAATTGGCGGGGTGCCGCTCCAGGGATACTCGGTTGACGGCCTGGCGGACTCGAAGTTCAAGTGGGCCAAGGCCAAACAGCCAACGTTGCGGTCACCCGCTACGCGCGCTCGCGAAGCGCTTGTGGCGGCCGCGGTGGAGCAGTGGCTTCGATTCGACAAAGGGCAGGGTAAAGAGAACGCTGAACCCTATAGCAGCTACATCCACGAAATGTGGAAGGCGCTGGGTAAGAACCTGACCGGGAAAGATACTGCTTACCCCTGGTCTGCCGTTGCCATTTCCCTCATGGTAAGGAACGCGGCGAAGGTTATCCCGGAGTACCAGGCCTTCAAGCAGTCCATCGGCCACGCGAGGTTCATGTGGGATGCCATCAAGAAGGGGGCGAGCAAGGATGCGTCCGCGCCGTTCTGGGGTGTTCCCTTAACGGAAGACAAGCCGCAGGTCGGCGACATCATCGGCAGTTGGCGGGGAACTCCCTTCACGTTCGACCAATATCTCGCCGCGACGAAAAATCCGGAGGCTCCTAGCCATTCTGACATTGTCGTGGCGGTAGGTTCCGAGGTTGCATTGGCCGTGGGCGGCAACGTCAGGCAATCCGTCTTCGTCACCGGATACCAGCTGACCGCCGACGGAAAACTCGGAAAGAACCAGCGGTTCGATAAGGGAAAGTTGGTTGGAGAAGCAATTGTCCTGATGAAAAATCGAATCGCTTGAGGGAACTCTTATGCGCATCGCATTTGCGTCCTGCATCGCCACCAATGTATTCAATGACCAACCCGTTTGGGACTGGATCAGGGCGCAAGCGCCAGATCATCTGATCTTGCTCGGCGACAGCATGTACCTGGACATACATGTCGAGGAAGCAGGGCATCCAAAAGATATGGGCGTGGACGACTTTGCCAAGCATGCGTTTTCTCGGTACAGCGAGCTGCTTCAGCAGGCGCAGTTCTCAAGACTTGTGAAGTCCTTGCCAACAGGTCGTGTCTGGACGACTTGGGACGATCACGACTGCCTATGGAATGATGTGCTGGGAGCGGTTGCCAGGGAAAGCCCCGCTCAGGCGCCGAAACTGCGTATCAGCACTGCCCTGCATGAGGCGTTTCGTAGGACTCTGAAGAAAGGCATGGCGGCGGGCTCATTTCCCAATGCCTACAATGCTCCGTCCCTTTGGAAGGAGAATCAGCCGCCTCTGGAATCGCCAAGTATCAAGCTGTCGAATGACGTGATGTTGCATCTTGCCGATGTGCGTAGCTGGCGTACGGGAACCTGGCTGATTCCAGACGACGCGCGCACGATATTGGGCGCCCGACAAAGAGCCGGCTTCGACGCTGCTATGGAGCGCGCGCCTGATGCCATTCACCTCTTCGCCAGTGGCTCAACCTGTGCTGATTACAAGGTTGGGTATGCCGGTGACTGGGAGTGGCTGCTTGGTCGGGCAGCCATCAGCAAGATCCTGGTGCTCAGCGGCGATATCCACCGTAACGAGTCTGATGCTTTTTACACCACGGGTTGGCCCCTGCATGAGGCGACCTCATCGGGCGCGGCAGTGAAATACGCCGTGACGGTAGGAGAGACGTACAGGAACTATGGTCTCGTCGATATCGACGAGACGCACGTTTCATTTTCTTTTTTCGCGGAGAACCAGCCTGAGCCGCGCCATTCGCGCAAACTAAGCCGCGCGAGCTGGCTCCCTGTATGAAACCCCGGCGTCGCGAACTCTTGAGCGCGCTCGCCGTGCTGCCCTTTGTTGGGGGCTGCCGATGGCCGCGCCGAGCTTCGGAAAACGCTCAAGGCAGCGCTCCGCCCGAGGGCCTCAGCCCTATCCTCACACCGCGTCCTGGGCGGAAGGCCGAGGGCGCTCCGGCTTGGGTGGTCGATACCCACGCGCACTTCTTTAATGCCAGCGATGTGCCGGTGGAAGGATTCCTGGCGGGACCGGTTGCGCATAGCAGGTCCGGAGTATCCAGGACGCTGATTAGGGCATTGGCCCCACTTGCCGGCCGGATTGCATCCCTGGCGCCGACCGCCGATGAAGAAATCAAAGAGCTTGTCGGGATGGCCCGCAACCATGCGGTAATGGGCCTGCCGCCAGAGGCAAGCGAAACTGTCCTGCACCAGCGGCGAGCAGAGTTCTTGAAAAGACAGTCAGCCTTCTTCTTCGAGGTGGTACGAGGAACCGAATTTGAGACGATCTACAACGATGCGGCGCCAGCGAGCTTTACACAGGGAGGGGTGGACGGAAACTTGGGACCGGACACGATGGCAATGGTTTTTCAAGCCACCGAGACCGGAGGACTGGTAGAACCCATGAGCGATGGCGAGGCCCAGGGAGGTGGAGCATATCGCGAAGGTGTTGTGGGTTTTGTGGGATACATGCTGTCTTATCGATGGATGAACCTGCTCGCGTACCAGCAGTCGTTCACCACCGGTGACCAGGCTTTCGGGGTGGATCGCGTGTTTGCTTCCTTGGTCGACTTTGATTATTGGTTGGCTCCCGCAGCCCTTTCATCGCAAGAGAGCCAGATAGCGCTGCATCAGTTGCTTTCAGTGCTGTCGAATGGATACATGCGCCCCTTGGTTGCGTACAACCCCTGGAGTGCGGTGCTGGACCCCAAGCGGGTGCGCTTGCGGGTGGCCGACGCGATAGAAAGGCGGGGGTTTGTCGGTATCAAGATTTACCCGCCGAACGGATTCAGGCCGCTTGTAAACCCTGACGTTCACCCGATGCGCCCGGGGATACCCTCGGGCGCAGCCCTGGAACGTGAGCTGACGGCGATGTGGAACATTGCCCAGCGTCTGGACGTACCGGTGATGGCTCACGGCGCATCAACAATGGGGTTGGATGACCTGCATGACGAGTACGCAAGCCCGCAGGGATGGACGCAAGCGCTGATGAAACTGGACTCGCCCCGTGTGAACATCGGCCACTTTGGGGGAGACGATCTTGAGGGTTGGTCAGCCGGGTTTGCCGCACTGATGGAGGCTGGCGCGGGGAAGAACCTCTATGGCGATACGGGTTACTGGGAAAATCTGAGATGTGGAAAGTTGGAGAGTTGCATCGCGCGCGATCAATTGAAGAGGATCTTCGAAACTCATGCAGTGCTGAGTGCCAGGCTCATGTATGGCAGCGATTGGCACATGCTCTCTCAAGAGCGCGCATGGGCCCGGTATCCGTCGGAAATCTTGCGAGCGACGAGAGATTTCATAAATCCTGAATCGCTCTTTGGAGGCAATGCGATTGGCTGTTTTGGCAAAGCAGCACAACCGCCTCCGGCTTCTTGAGTCAGTACTTGTGCGCCGTCCGCACGGTTTTGGCCATCAGGTCTTCGAAAAATCCGCGCGCTCCAGGATGAAGCTGGTCGCCACGCCGAACACCACGCCCCAGAACGGCGCGCCAATGCCAAGCAGGGGCAGGCCGCCGAGGGTCACCAGGAAGGCGACCAGGGCGCCCAGCGTGAAGTGCTGGCGGAAGGCGGTATGGAACGCGCCTTGCAGGATGCGCAAGAGCGCCAGCCCCGCCAGCGTGGCCACGAAGGCGGCGGGCGTGGCCAGCAGCGCCTGCGTGACCAGCGGCGAAAAGAGTCCGAACACGATCACCATCACACCCAGGAAGATCGCGGCAAGCCAGTGCCGCGACGCGTCGGCGCCGGAGGCGATGATGGCGTTCGATGGGCCGGCCAGACAGGTCGAGACGCAGCCCAGGCAGGCGGTCAGCGCCGAGAACACGCCGCAGGCGTTGGTGATCGCATTGACCGGCGGACGATGCAGCGAATTCCTCAGCACCGCAATCCCTTGCGCGTTCTGCACCGCGATCACGGTCACGGCCAGAGGCAGCACCAGCTCGAATGCCGCGGCCCAGGAGAATACCGGCGCGTAGAACTGCGGGCTGGCCACCGAGGTCGCCAGCGTGACGTGCTCCAGCTGTGGCGCTCGTCCCATGAACATCAGCACGCCTATTCCCGCGATCAGCGCGCCGATAATGGGCGATAGCCGCTTTTGCACGGCAGGGAAGACCGAGACCAGGAAGAAGGTGGCGGTCATGACGCCCGCGAGCCAGGGATCGGACGCGAACGACTTGATCCAGTCCAGCGCGAAGCTGAGGAAGACGCCGGCGACCATGCCCATGACGATGGGCATGGGGATGCGGTCCATGATGGCGCCGACCCAGCCCGTCAATCCCAGCACCAGCATCAGCGCGGCGGTCAGCAGATAGGCGCCGATGACCTCGGCAAAGGGCAGATGTTGCAGGGCGCTGGCGACCAGCACCGCGCCGGGGATGGTCCAGAGGAAGGCGAGCGGCTGCCGGTAGATGGCGGACATCACGATGGTGAGGATGCCATTGAGCACGAATGCGGCAAAGATCCACGAAGCCAGGGTCGCCTGGCTGAGGCCTCCCTTCACGCCCGCGCTCAGGATGATGGCCACCGGCGCGGATGCGGAGAACAGGAAGGCGACGAAAGCGTTCGTCAGCTCGGTTGCCGGGAATGACGATGGAGCGGCTGGAATCGTGTCTGGGTGGGCCATGGACTTATCTCATTAATGAGTGAAGCATCTTGCCGGGCACCGACACAATACAGGAAATGTCGCCCTATGAGCCGCGGGCTGGCCGGGCCGGAGTGGCCGGCGGGCTGTCAGGCGGGATGGGTTGGTAGCCCACGCCGCGCAGCACGAAGTCGACCACCGTTTCGGCATAGCTCGCGCAGTTTTTCTGAAGCAATTCCATTTTGTCGTCTGGGGTGTACAGGAAGTGATTCAGCAGCGCGCCGGCGACCAGATCGAGCACCAGGGCAGGGGAGACGTCTTTCGGGATTTCATTGCGCGCCATCGCCTGCACGATGATCTTGCGTCCGTGTTCCCGGCTATGGCGTTCCCAGCCTGCCAGCGATCTGCCCAGTACTTCCGGAAAGAGCTTTGCCTCGATATGGACCCGGGCGACGATGAGCCCGTAGCCCTGCGCATAGAATCGCAGGATGGCGACCGCCAGGTGGACCAGATCTCCGCGCAGGGATCCGGTATTGCCGAAATCCGGAAACGGGGTGGACAGGTCTTGCAAGGTGTCCGCGATCAAGGCTTCCTTGTTGGGCCAGCGCTTGTAGATCGCGGCTTTACCGACTTTAGCCGCGCGCGCAACGCCATCTATGGTCAGCCCGGCCCAGCCTAGCTCTGTATAGAGCGCGCGCGTTGCGGCAAAGACCCGGGGCTCGAGCGTGGGATCTATCGGACGGCCGCGGCCAGGTGTAGACGGATTCAGAATTCTGCCCTCGGAGACGAAGCGGATGGCGAGCAGGGCTCGCCATAAAGCAAAACGGAGCATGTCGCCATCGCGCATGCTCCTTCGGGGGACTGACCGCTCAGATGCCTGGCGTAAATCCGCGTGCGGGGATCAGGGCCGGTTGGCGGATAGCACCAGACTGGTCGATGCCGCAAAAAACAGCCCCACGCCCTGAACGAAACTAAGCTGCGCGTCTTCGACTTGAGCATCGGCGCAGCCCCGCAACTGGCGTACTGCTTCCTGAATGGCAAACATGCCGTACATGCCCGTGTGAGTGTAGCAGAGCCCCCCTCCATTGGTGTTCATGGGCAGCCTGCCGGACGGCAGCGTATTGCCCTCGGCAATGAAGGCGCCGGACTCGCCTTTGCCCACGAATCCGATATCTTCGAGCATGTATAGCGGCAAGTGCGCGAACGCGTCGTAGCACATCAGATGGTCCACATCGTCATGGCTGATTCCGCTGGTTTCGAACGCCTCTTTGGAAGATCGGCGGAAGGACTGGAACGAACTGACGTCTTCCATTTGCGATACCAGCCGTGATTCGGCGGATTCGCCGGAGCCCAGCAAGAAGACCGCGCGGTCCGCCGAAGGCAGGTCCGCGGCCCGCTCGGCGCTGGTCAATACCAGGGCGCCGCCGCCGTCCGTGACGACGCAACACATGTCGCGCGTGAACGGGTAAGCGATGACAGGCGCGGACAACACTTCATCGGCCGTGACGATTTCTCGGCGCAAGGCGCGGGAGTTGCGGCTGGCCCATTTTCGCTGCGCGACCACGACTTCCGCGAGATCCCGCGGCCCCATGTCCCGGTCATGCAAGAACCGCAAGGCGGGCACGGTAAAGGTCGAGTATGGCGCCACGGCGCCGTATGGCGCTTCGAATTGTCCTTCCGCTGCCGCCGCGTTGATGGTCCAGGCGGGCGCCCCGACTCGTGAACGGCCGGACTCGCCATGCGTGATGAGGACCACGTTCGCGGCGCCCGAAGCGATGGCGGCCGCGGCGTGTCGCACATGGGAAAGGAAGCTGCATCCGCCGACCATCGTGCCATCGATCCATCTGGGGGTGATCCCCAAATAGTGCGAAACCTCCATCGGCATCAGCCCTGCGGTGGCGATGCCGTCTACGTCCGAGGGTGACAAGCCAGCATCGCGCAGGGCGTTTCTGGCGGCTTCGGCGTGAAGCGCGATCACGGATTTGGAGGGAACGATGCCAATCTCATCGGTTTCGGCGGCGCCCACGATGACCACGTTGCCGCCATGCATGTTTTTTTCGCTCATTTGCTGATTCCCTCGGGCTGAAACACGGGCAGCGATATGCCATCGCGCTGCACAAAGTCGACGATCAGGTCCATGTCCAATGCCAGGTTTTCCGGTGTGGGCGCGATGCCCACGATGTTGGTCATCATGCGAGGGCCTTCGGCCAGCTGGACCAGGGCGATGACGGGCGATGCGCCCTCATTGCCCGGGATGGGCCGGTGGTTGATCACATAGGAGATCAGCTTTGCTTTTCCGGAAACCTGCTTCCACCTGACCTGATCGGAAAGGCAATGCCGGCAGAAAATCCCCGGATAGAAGTAGAACTGGCCGCAATCATTGCAATGCTGAATTTCGAGCCGGCCTTGTTTTGCCGCGTTCCAGTATGGAAGGGTGTCTGGTGTAGGTATGGGCTTCATGAATGTCGTTTCGGTTTGATTGACGATGGCGTTGCGTTGACTTGCTATTGATCTCTGCAATTTCCGTGCTACGATTTACGGACGAAATAAGTCTGAAAATAATAGTGCTGGCGTACGGGCGTGTCAACAGTCCTGAAGGCAGGGGATTGGCGGTCTGCGGCGTCCGCCCGTACCAGAGCGAAAACTTTTTCCACGGAGATGCGCTATGGCTGAGCCGACTGATATCGGGACGATCCTGTCGCGGGGAACTGCGACGGCGGAGATGGGGCGGTTGAAATTTTTCTCAAAAGCAATCGGAGAGAACAATCCGATCTACTTTGAAGAGTCCGCGGCGCTTGCCGCCGGCTACAGAGGTATTCCGATTCCGCCGACCTTCCTGTTTTGCCTAAATGGAGAGGCCGCGGCCTCCAGCAATACCATGTCGCGCTTGCAACTCGATCTGGCGCGCGTTCTGCATGCCGAGCAGGCTTTCACCTATAAAAAAATGGCCTATGCCGGAGACGTCCTGCAGTTTGAAACCAAGGTGGCCGACGTATACGACAAGAAAGACGGCCAGCTTCATTTTGTCGTCTTGGAAACTGCCGTGAGCGACGTCAATGGGGACGCGGTGGCGCAGCTTCGCAGCACAATCGTCGAGCGTAGAAACGGATAAGGAGAATACCCATGCAAAGAATTGATTTTTCTGCCATCTCGGTCGGAGATGAGATCGCGCTGACGGATATACCGGCCATCACCCGGACCACCTTGGCGCTGTACTGCGGCGCATCCGGCGACCATAACCCGATTCATGTGGATATCGATTTCGCCAGAAAGGCAAAAATGCAGGACGTATTCGCGCACGGCATGCTTTCGGCCGCATATCTGGGAAGGTTGCTGACCAAGCTGGTACCGCAGGAAGACATCCGCAGCATGTCAGTGAGATTTACGGGAATTACGAACGTGGGCGACAAGCCTCATTGCGTCGGGCGCGTGATTGAAAAGTCCACCGCGCAGGGGGATAAGCTCGTCAAGCTAAGCCTGGGCTGCGCGGACCAGAACGGTGCGCAGAAGGTGATTGGCGAGGCGGTAGTGGCGGCCTATTGACGCCACAATGTCGTCCCCAAGGCAACGCGCCGCTCGCGTGCGAACTCGTTCGCCCGTCTCTCGAAACCGGACAATTTGCCTAGCCGCTTGACCTCAAAGAACCGCAATATTATTATTTACGGACAAAAAACGTCCGTAAAAAAATGCGCCAAATTCCGGATGAAAGAGACCGAGTTTGCACAGCAAATCATTGGAGGAAGACCCATGCACGGCAAAGGACCCGAATCGAAAGGTTTCTACAGCCTCGCCAGCAGGCATCCCGAGCGCATTGCGTACATCGAGGCGGACGGAACGACGACGACCTTTGGCAAGTTGCTGGACGAGGTCAACAGACTGTCGAATGGACTTCGCGCGCGAGGTCTGCGTAGGGGGGACGCGGTCGCCGTGCTTCTAAAGAACTGTCAAGCTTATTTCGAGCTTGCATTGGCCACGGGGCAGCTCGGGCTGTACATGGTGCCGATCAATTGGCACCTCACTGCCGAGGAGATCGTCTACATCTTGCGCGATAGCGACTCAAAGATGCTGATCGCGTCAAATGAGTTCGCGCCCGGTCTTGCCTCCGCCGAATTGCCAGCGATGCGCTTCAGCATCGAGGGAGCAGAGGGTGGCTGGGGCGGATTCGACGAATTGAAGGCGGACAGCCGCGTCCCCGATCAACGCAGCGCGGGCTCGTGGATGGGCTACACATCCGGGACTACCGGCAGGCCCAAGGGCGTGAAGCGCAAGCTCGCGGACAAGAGCCCCGAGGATGTCATCGACAACCTCCCGGACGCGCTCGATCTCTTTGGCGTTTCTCATGACCCTGGTTGTCACCTGGTGTTCTCGCCCCTCTATCATTCGGCGCCTGCCGCATGGGCGATGATGTCCCTGCATCGCGGCCATACGATAGTTTGCCGCAACAAGTTCGATGCCGAACTGGCATTGCGGGATATCGAAAAATATCGGGTATCTACCGTGCACATGGTGCCGACCCATTTTGTCAGATTGCTGCGGCTGGAAAACCGCAAGAAATACGATGTTTCAAGCTTGAAGTGCGTGGTGCATGCCGGCGCGCCTTGCCCGATCGATGTCAAGTTCAAGATGATGGAATGGCTCGGGCCAAAAATCTGGGAATACCTCGGTTCGACCGAGGCTGGCATGTACTCGATGGTGGGCCCGGAGGAATGGCTGAGCAAGCCAGGAACGGTGGGCCGGGCCGCACCTGGAACGGTGCTCAGGATCGTCGATGAGAATGGGCAGGAACTGCCCGCGGGCGAAGTAGGCATGATCTATGCGCGTAGCGCGATGACCGATTATTCCTATCACAACGACGAAGAAAAGACCCGGTCGACCCGTCTTGACGATGGCTACGCGACCGCTGGCGACATCGGCACCATCGATGAGGATGGCTTCTTGTTCATTCTCGACCGCCGCAACGATCTGATCCTGTCAGGCGGTGTGAACATTTATCCCGCTGAAATCGAAGGCCGCCTGATTACCCACGGATCGGTGAAGGATGTTGCGGTCATTGGAGTCAGCGACCCCGAATGGGGGCAGAGCGTCCTGGCGGTGATACAGCCTGCCGACGCAGGCAGCGACCGGGCAGCCTTGGTTCAAGAACTCCGGGCCTACGCGGCCGAAACCCTGGCCGGCTACAAGTGCCCGGGCAGGTATGAATTTCTTGATGAGCTACCCCGCACGGAAGCGGGGAAGCTGCAGAGGAATGTTCTCAGGGATCGTTACAACACATCCAAAATGGAGATTTGAGCATGGGTATCCTGAAAGGCCGTACCGCGATCATCACGGGAGCAGGACAGGGAATTGGCGCTGCCATCGCGCTCGCCTTCGCGCGAGAGGGCGCGAATCTGGTCATTAACGATTTGGGTACCGGCCCGGACGGCACTGGCGGCGACAACGGCCCGGTGCATCGCGTCGCCGAGTAGATCAACGATCTGAAAGGCAGCGCCGTTGCCGACGCCGGTGACATTGCCGACGTGGCAACCGGGCGGCGGCTGGTCGAGACGGCGGTGGCGAAATTCGGCAAGCTCGATATCGTCGTCAACGTTGCGGGCATCTTGCGCGATCGAATGATCTTCAACATGACCGAGGCGGATTGGGATGCCGTCGTCCGCGTACACCTGAAGGGGCATTTCAGCACCGTCCAGCCGGCGGCGGCCTATTTCCGCCAGCAGCGCAACCCGAACGGGAACTATCGCATCATCAACTTCACCTCGGCTTCGGGCTTGCAAGGGTCTCCCGGGCAAGCGAACTACGCCGCAGCCAAGATGGGGGTGGTGGGCCTGACGTATTCGTTGGCGCAAGGATTGGCGCGATATGGAGTTACGGCGAACGCCATTGCGCCGGTGGCCGCGACCCGGCTGACCGGCACGATTCCCAGCGACAAGAAGGTGGGCGATGTGGACAGTCCCGGAATAGCCGCGCTCATGCCGGAGAACATCGCGCCCATCGTGCTGTATCTTGCCAGCGAACGATCGAGCTGGCTGACTGGCCGCACGCTGTCCGCTGGCGGTTTCGATGTGGGGCTGTACAGCAATCCGGAAGAGATACGCCAGATCAGTTCCTCGAGTCCCTGGCAGTTCGATCAATTGTCTTCCATGCTGGAAAAGTCCTTCAAGCAGGTTGCCGATGGTCTGCCGCCCAGCGTGTTCGCGGCACAGCTTGCCAACGCGTCAGTGGGCTAAAAGCAGCGCCGATTCTTCTGATCTGCGTTCAGCCGAGCTGGCTGAAAACATACACACTATCCGCCGCAACGCCGCGCCTCGGCCTACGCTGTCCCGTTTCGGGAGTCGCACATCACAGGCCGAATTTTCTGCATGGCGTTCGTGGCGGGCGCGGGGTTGATCCAGTTGTGCCCCCGGCTTCCAGGAGCTGGGGCCACATGGTTGTTGGCGGGGGCGTGCCTGCTCGCGCCCGCCGTCGGCATGCGGCTGCGGCACCGCGCCGGGCGCTTGCTCGCGGCCCTGATGCTGGGCCTATGCGCGGGCCTGCTCAATGCCAGCCTGCAAGCGCAATCCAGGCTTGACGATAGGCTGTCGGATGCGCACCAGGACGCCGTGTCGCGCCTGGCGCTGCGCGTCGCGGAGTTGCCGGACGGCGATGTGCGCAGCCAGCGCTTTCTGGCCGAACTGGACGAGCCGGCGCCGCCAGGGATTCCGTCGCGCATCCAGGTCAGCTGGCAGGCGCCGCCCGGCCCGCAGGCCGCGCTACCTGAACTCAAGCCCGGCCAGGTCTGGCGCATGGCGCTGGTGCTGCGGCGTCCCCACGGTCTGCTGAATCCCGCCGGGCCCGATGCGGAAGGGCGCATGTTCGCGCAGGGGATACGCGCGGTGGGCACGGTGCGCGGGCAGCCCAGGCTGCTGGCGGACCGGCCTTGGGCGACACCGGGCATCGCGATAGAGCGGGCGCGCCATCGTGTGCGGGAGGGTTTGCGCGCGGCCCTGGGCGAGCATCGCTACGCGCCGGTGATGATCGCCCTGGCCATCGGCGATCAGGCCGGCGTGGCGCGCGACGACTGGCGATTGTTCAACCGCAGCGGCATCACGCATCTGGTGTCGATCAGCGGCATGCACGTGACCTCGATAGCGGGCATCGCCGGGATGCTGGTGGCGGCACTGTGGCGGCGGGGACGTTGGCGCGGCGCGGGGTTGGCCGAGCACGTGCCCGCGCGCGTGGCGGGCGGGGCGGCGGCCGCGCTGGTCGCGTTGCTGTATTGCCTGCTGGCCGGTTGGGGTGTGCCGGCGCGGCGCACTTTTTTCATGCTGTCGGTGGTGCTGGCGGCGGCGGTGTCGCGCCTGCCGCTGTCGGCCGGCCGGGTACTGGCGTGCGCCGCCGCTGTGGTGGTGGCGCTGGATCCTTGGGCGCCGGTCTCGGCGGGATTCTGGCTGTCGTTCGGCGCGGTGGCGGTGCTGTTGCGTATCGCGGATGCGCCGGTGGACCACGAGGCCGGCTGGCGCCGGCGCTGCGTGGCCAGATTGGCGCAGGCGACGCGCTTGCAGTTGATGGTGACCGTAGGCCTGACGCCGCTGTTGGCCTTCCTGGTGCACCAGGTGTCGCTGGGTTCGCCGCTGGCCAATGCGGTGGCCATTCCCGTCGTGACCTTCGTCGTGACGCCGCTGGCCTTGCTGTGCGCAGCCTTGTCGGTGCTGCCGGGCGCACAGGCGCTGGCCGCGTTCGCGGGTCAATGGGGCTTGCTGGCGTTCGACCTGATCATGGCGCCCGTGTCCTGGGTGGGCAACGCCGCCTGGGCCAGCGTGCCGGTCGCGGCGGCGCCATGGCCCTGGCTGCTGCTGGCGGTGGCTGGGATGGCATGGGCGCTGCAGGTACGCGGATGGCTGGGCAGGCATTTGGGGTGGATCTGCATGCTGCCGCTGCTGTTCTGGCGGCCCGACCGGCCCGAGCCGGGCCATTGGCGCATGAGCGCGATGGACGTGGGGCAGGGCAGCGCCATCCTGGTGGAGACCGCCAACCAAACCCTGCTGTTCGACGCGGGCCCACGCCACTACGGCGGCAGCGACGCGGGCGAGCGCGTGGTGGCGCCATTCCTGCTGGCGCGCGGTATCCGGCAGCTGGACGTGCTGGTCCTGTCGCACGCCGACCTGGATCACGTGGGTGGCTTGCGCGCTGTGCTGGCGGCGGTTCCGGCATTACGCGGCTTTGCCTCGTTCGATGTGGCCGCGTTCCTGCGCCGCGACATCGGGTTGTGGCCGGACGCGGGCAGCATTGCACCGCCCTTGCCTGACGACATGGGGCGCTGCCGGCGCGGCCAGGGCTGGGAGGCGGACAGCGTGGCGTTCACCTTCCTGAATCCGGTGGATGCCGGCGGCAAGGGCGGGCAGGGCCGCAATGCCGATAGCTGCGTGCTGTTGGTGCAGGGGAAGTCTCATGCGATGTTGCTGACGGGCGATGTGAGCGTGGCGCAGGAAAGCGCGCTGGTCCAGGCTTTGCCGCCGGTGGACGTGGTGATGGCGCCGCATCATGGCTCGGCGTCGTCCTCGGGCAGGGACCTGGTGGCCGCCGCGGCCGCCGGCCATGCGATCGCGCAGGCGGGACACCTGAACCGCTTCCGCCATCCGGCCCGCGCGGTGGAGCTGCGATGGACACGGACTGGCGCCGCCTTTTGGCGCAGCGACCGCGATGGCGCGGTGATGGCGAGCTCAGGTCCCGAGGGCCTGGAGGTTTGGGCTGAGCGGGAGCGCGGGCGGCGGTACTGGCATGGCCCCTGAGGCCGCCCGCGACGCTTAGTTGGCGCCGAGCAAGTTCGCGCTCTTGACCAGCGAGGACACCCGTTCCGAGTCGCGCTTGAGCAGATCGGCGAAAGCAAGGGGGCCGCGTTCTTGCGTAGCCGGAGCCTGCGCCGCCAGTTGTTCCAGACGCGTCTTGAACTCGGGCGTGTCGATGGCCTGGGACAGGGCGGCGGACAGCTTGTCGACGACGGGCTGGGGAGTGCCTGCGGGCGCGACCAGGCCGTTCCAGATCGCCAGGTCGAACTCGGGCAGGCCGCCCTCGGCAAAGGTGGGAATGTCCGGACTCTGCGCCAGACGGGCGGATCCGGTGACGGCGATGGCCTTGACGCGCTTGTCCTGGTGCAGGGGCAGCATGGTCACGGTCTGGTCGATGACGCCGTCTATCATCCCGCTCATCAGGTCGGTCAATGCGGGACCCGTGCCGCGATAGGGAATGAGTTCGCCGCGCGCATTGGCGAAGTGCAGGAACATGGCCTCTGCCAGATGCGCGGTGCTGCCGGGACCGCTGGAACCCAGGTTGAGCTTGACGGCGTTCGTGTCGCGGATGCGCTTGAGCATGGCGGGCAGGTCCTGGATGCCGCTCTTGTTGCTGACCGACAGCACCATCGGCACGGTAGCGACGATGCCGATGGGCGCCAGTTCCTTTTGCGGATCGTAATTGGCCTTGGGATGCAGGTGCGGCAGGATCGCCAGCGACATGTTGTTGAAGGCCAGGGTGTAGCCGTCAGGCGAACTCTTTTGCAGCTTCTGCATGCCGATAAGGCCACCGGCTCCGCCGGAGTTCTCGACCACCACGGTCTGGCCCAGCTGCTTGGAAAGGGAGGTAGCCACCAGACGGCCCAGCGTATCGCTGGTGCCGCCCGGCGCGAAGGGCACGATGACCGTGATGGAACGGCTGGGATAGTCCTGGGCCGCCGCGGGGGCGGCAAGCGATACCGCGGTCAGCGCGGCGCACAGGATGGGGGTGATGCGTAGCATGGGGTGTCTCCTCGTCATTGCTTTTGTGTGTGTGGATGCGTACGCCGCTCAGCGGGACAGCGCGCGGCAGACGGCCTGGGTCATGTCGGTGCAGCTTGCGGTGCCGCCCAGGTCGCGCGGCACGTGGTCTCCCTTGGCAAGCACCTGTTCGACGGCGAGCTCGATGCGCTGCGCGGCGTCGGTCAACGCGCCATCGGCATGCTTGTCGCCCAGCCAGCGCAACATGAGCGCGCCCGACAGGATGGTGGCCAGCGGGCTGGCAGCATTCTGGCCGGCGATGTCTGGGGCGGAACCGTGGGCGCCCTGGAACAGGCCGTGCGTGTCGCCCAGTTCGGCCGAGGCGGACAGGCCCATGCCGCCGATGGTGGCGGCGCCCAGGTCGGAGATGATGTCGCCGAACATGTTTTCGGCCACGATCACGTCATAGAAGTCCGGCCGTTTGAGCATGTGCACAGTGATGGCGTCGGCATAGGCGTAGTCGATGTCGACGTCGGGGTAGGACGTCGCGACCTCGTCGCAGACGGCGCGGAAAAAGGCGTAGGTGCGCAGGATGTTGGCCTTGTCGCATACCGTGACGCGGCGCTTGCCGTCGCGCGGCGCGCCCTTGCGCTGGCGGGCGAGTTCAAATGAAAAACGCGCCACGCGTTCGATGCCCTTGCGGGTGACGACGATGGTGTCGGTGGCCACTTCGTCGCGCAGCACGATGCCGCCGCCACGGCTGGCGTAGAGACCCTCGGTGTTCTCGCGCACGATCACGTAGTCGATCTGTCCCGGCTGGAAATGCTTGAGCGGCGAGTCGACGCCCTGGTACAGCCGGATGGGACGCACGTTGGCGTACAGGTCCAGCCGGAAGCGCAGGCGCAAGTGGAGGTCGTTGCCGACCTCGGTGCCGTCGGGATAGGTCACGCCGGGCATGCCTGCCGCGCCGTGCAAGATGGCGTCGGCCGCCTTGCAGGCCGCATAGGTGTCGTCGGGCAGCACGTGGCCCGACCTGACGTAGTGGTCGGCGCCGCCGTCGTAGCTGCTGAACGCGAGCAGGCCGGAGCCGCAGGCTTCCTTCAGCACGGTGATCGCCGACTGGCAGACCTCCGGACCGATGCCATCGCCGTCGATGGTCGCAATTTCATATTTAGCCATGTCTGGCTATCTCCTCGTTTGGGGTTCGAAATGGGAGGGGCGGCCGCGCGCGCGACGCGGCCGCTCGGAGTTACCAGTTGGTCGAGATGTATTTCGCTTCCATGAATTCCAGCAGGCCGTGGTGCGCGCCTTCGCGGCCCAGGCCGCTTTGCTTGACGCCGCCGAAGGGCGCTGCCGGATCCGACACCAGGCCCCGGTTCAGGGCGATCATGCCGCTTTCGATGCTCTCGGATACCCGCAGGCCGCGGGCCAGGTCACGGGTGTAGACGTAGGCCACCAGGCCGTACTCGGTGGCGTTGGCCAATGCCACTGCTTCGTCTTCGGTATCGAAGGCCACGATGGGCGCCACGGGGCCGAAGATCTCTTCGGTCAGCAGGTCGGCGTCGGCCGGCACGTCCACCAGCACGGTGGGCTCATAGAAATAGCCGGAACGGTCCAGCCGCTTGCCGCCGGCCTTGACGCGCGCGCCCTTGGCCACGGCGTCGTCCACCAGCGAGGCCACCTTGTCCACCGCGCCGGCATTGACCAGGGGGCCGCATTGCGTGTCCGGATTGACGCCGTCGCCGGTTTTCAGCGCCGCCATGCGGGCGGCGAACCTGGCGCTGAACGTCTCGACGACGCCACGCTGCACGTAGAAGCGATTGGCCGCCGTGCAGGCCTCGCCGCCGTTGCGCATCTTGGCGATCATGGCGCCTTCCACGGCGGCGTCGATGTCCGCGTCGTCGAAGACCAGGAACGGCGCGTTGCCGCCCAGCTCCATCGAGCAGCTGATGACCGAGTCCGCGGCCTTGCGCAGCAACACGCGGCCCACTTCCGTCGACCCCGTGAAGGAGAGCTTGCGCACGCGCGGATCGTCCAGCACGGCATTGGCGAACTTGCCCGCCGACGACGTCGTCAACACGTTGACCACGCCCGGAGGCACGCCGGCTTCCTCGAGCAGTCGCATGACGGCATACGCGGTCAAGGGCGTTTCGGTGGCGGGCTTGAGGATGCAGGTGCAGCCTGCCGCGAGTGCGGGCGCGATCTTGCGGGTGGCCATGGCGGCGGGGAAGTTCCACGGCGTGACCAGCAGGGCGATGCCTATGGGCTGGTATTGGACGATGATGCGGCTGGCGCCGCCAGGCGACACGCTGATGTCGCCGTTGATGCGCACCGCTTCCTCGGAGAACCAGCGGAAGAACTCGGCGGCATAGGCGACCTCGCCGCGCGCGTCGGCCAGCGCCTTGCCGTTCTCCATCGAGATCAGGCGGGCCAGGTCGTCGGCGTCGCGCACCATCAGTTCATAGCATTTGCGCAGGATTTCGCCGCGCTGGCGGGCGGGGGTTGCAGCCCAGCCGGCGGCGGCGCGCGCGGCGGCATCCACGGCGGCGGCGGCGTCTTCCAGCGTGGCGTCGGCCACGCTTGCGATCACCTGCTCGGTGGACGGGTCGAACACGTCGATGCGACGTCCCGAGGTGGCGGCGCGCCAGGCGCCGTCGATGTAAAGGTCAGTGGACAGCTTGCTGGCCTCGATGGTCATGTGTCAGCTCCGGATAGGGATGGGGAAGGGGTTATCGGGATGGGCGAAACGAGCCGCGGCCTGCGTGGGCAGCGGCCACGATGGCCGAGATGCCGGTCTGGTCCAGCGGGCGGGGATTGTTCGTGACCAGGCGCGCGGCCAGCATGGATTGCTCGGCGATCCAGTCCAACTGGTCGGCGTGCACGCCCAATCCTTCCAGCGTTGCAGGGATGCCGATGCCCGCGAACAGTTCGTAGACATGGCGGGGCGCGTTGGCAGCGAGGCGTCCGGGATCGGTTTCCGTATCCCCCATCGCCTGCGAGATGGCTGCGTAGTCGGCGGCGCAGGCCGGCGCGTTGAAGTCCATGACGTAGGGCATCAGCGTGGCCACGCCCGCGCCGTGCGCCGTGTGGGTCAGGGCGCCGATGGGGTACTGGATGGCGTGAGCGGCGGCGGTGCCGGCCACGCCGAAAGCCAGGCCCGCGGCCAGCGCCGCGGCCATGACCTGCCCTCTGGCGTGCAGGTCGGCGCCGTTCTCGACCGCCCGAGGCAGATACGACGCGAGCGCGCGGATGGCGACCAGCGCCTGCTGGTCGCTGAAGGCGTTCTTGCCGACGAACACGCGCGTCTGCGCGATGTCGGCGTCGGGGCTGCGCCGGACGGCGGTCAAGGCCTCGATGGCATGGGTCAATGCGTCGGCCCCGGCGATGGCGGTCAGCCCCTTGGGACAAGTCAGGGTCAACTCGGGATCGCAGATGGCGGTGTGGGGTATCAGGTGCGGACTGGATACGCCGACCTTCAGGTCGCGGGCGCTGTCGGCCAGCACGGCCACGGGCGTGACCTCGGAGCCCGTGCCCGAGGTGGTGGGCAGCGCGATCACTGGGATGGTTGGGCCGGGTACCTTGTACTCGCCGTAATAGTCGGACGCTTGTCCGCCGTGCGCCAGCAGCAGGCTGACGAGTTTGGCCATATCCAGGCAACTGCCGCCGCCCAGCCCGACAATGGCATCAGGCTGGAAGGCGCGGTGCGCGGCCACGCATTCGTAGACGCCTTCGACCGGCAGGTCGGGCTGGGTGCGGTCGTACACCTGGACGCGCACGCCCGCGGTTTCCAGCGACGCCAGCAGTGCGGACATTTCGGCCGTGCCGGCAAAACGCTCGTCGGTGCAAATCAGCACGCGTTGGCCCAGGGCGGCCGCGACGCGGCCCAATGCCAGGCGCTGGCCGTTGCCGAACAAGACAGCGCGCGGCGCGCGCATGATTCCAAACAAATCAGTCATTGTGGATCCTTGAGGGAAGTCGTAGTGCGTTCAGGCGGCGCATTGCGCCAGATCGAGAATGCGGTGCCAGACCTCGTCGGCCAGCTCGATGCCGGTGTCCAGGCGTTGCCGGCGTTCTGCGCGAGCCCGGTCTCCCGGTACCGCGACGGGCCGCTCAGGCTGCAGGGCGGGGCATGCGCGGATTTCATCCAGGTAGCGGGTGATGCGGTCGGCGACCGCGCCCGACCCCGCCTCGACCACAATGAAGACGTCGCCCTTGTTGCAAACCTCGGTGGAATCCAGCGTGCCCTTGACCGCCGTGCCGAGCGCGGATGTGGTCAGGCTGGCCACCAGCAGTTCAAACGCCAGCCCCAGCGCGTAGCCCTTGGCTTCGCCAAAGGGCGCCAGTGCGCCTGCCTTGGCGGCCGTGGCGTCCGTGGTGGGATTGCCCGCGCCGTCCAGCGCCCATCCCGGGTCCAGCGGCCGGCCATGGTTGGCGTAGTCGTGGATTTTGCCCATGGCGACCTGGCTGGTGGCCATGTCCAGCACGAAGGGTTCGTCCTCGGTAGGCACGCCGATCGCGATGGGATTGGTGCCGATCAGGGCGCGGCGGCCGCCCCAGGGATGTACCAGGGCTTCGCTGGTCGACAGGGCCAGCAGGATCTGGCCTGCACGGGCCACCTGTTCCGCATACAACGCCAGCATGCCGATGTGGTTGTTGTTGCTGACCGCCGCGATCGCGATACCCGTGTCGCGGGCGCGGTCGCAGATCTGGTCAAGGGCCGCCAACGCGATGACCGGGCCCAGGCCTCGTTCGCCATCCATGTCCAGGAAGGCGGGGGAGCGCCAAACGGCGGCGCCGCGGGTTTTCGGGTCGGCCACGCCGTTGTGGATCCGTTCGATGATGCGCGGAAGCCGTAGCAGGCCGTGGGAAGCCCGGCCTCGCAATTCGGCTTCAAGCAGCAGGTTGGTCTGTGTCGCGGCGTGGCTCGTGGGGGTCCCCGCCAGTTCCAGCGCGCGCATGCAAGCCAGCCTTGCCTCCCCCGTTTTTATCGTTGTCGTCATAGTCTCGTTAAGTTGTTAAATCCGATCGGATCCGAAATACGATCTGATTTATGCTAACCTCGTAACAAATTGGACGTCAACACATTGTTGGCAAACCTGGGTGAAACAACGATGACGACTCTCTCTCTCGGTTCCGGAGCCGCGCCATCAAACGCGTCGGCGAGCGGCCAGCGCCTGGGCGAGCGCGTGCGCTCCTTGGGCGATGAGGTCTATGAGACGCTGCTGTCGCAGCTCATTTCCTTGAAGATCGCGCCCGGCATGCGTATCGCGGTCGATGCGCTGGTGCGCGAATTGGGCGTGTCGCAGACGCCAATACGCGCTGCGCTGATCCGGCTTGAAACGGAAGGCCTCGTCGTCAAGACCCACCACGTGGGATACAGTGCGGCGCCCATGCCCACGCGCCGGCGCTTCGAGCAGATGTATGAACTGCGCCTGCAACTGGAGCCGTTCGGGGCGAGCCTGGCCGCGCAGCACATGACGGACGCGGCGCGCCAGGAATTGGCCGCGCTGTCTGCTGCGATGAGCGCCCCAAGCGCCGACGACGCGCGCGTGGCCTACGGCAAGTTCGCCGTGCTGGACGCGCAGTTCCATTCCTGGATTGCGCAGCAGAGCGGCAACGAGCTGCTGGCCGAAGCGCTGGCGCGGCTGTATGCGCATACCCATCTGTTCCGGCTGCGCTTCCACTCGCGGGTCACCGAGGAAGCCGTGACTGAACACGCGCGCATCGTGCAGGCGCTGGAGGCGCGTGACGCCGACGGCGCGCAGGCCGCCATGCGCGACCACATCCTGAGATCGCGCGAGCGCATGGCGCCGTTCTTTGAAATGCTGGACTGAGTCGAGGCGTCGGGTTTCGATTCCCGCCGCCGTGCGCTGCGGGAGTCCCTCGGCCAGGGCGGGGCGGGGAGCCCGCCCTATTGCTTGCCCAGGCTGATTCCGTCCCGTATCTGGCGGAATGCGGACAGGGCGCCTGGCATGTCGCGGCTCGTCGTGGTGCAGCGCATGGCGACACGCAGCGTGGGGCTGTCCAGCAACGCGTTGTACTCCAGCAGGGGCACGCCATCCGCTCTGCTGCCGGCCGGGGCGAGGTAGTCGATGCCCTTGACGCCCTGCAATTCAAAGCCGCTCCGTTGTCCAGGCGATTCGCCTTGCGCGGCCAGGATGGCTACGGCGGCCGCCAGCCGGGAAGCGGCCGAGAGCGGGGCTTCGGCGCCGGGGTGGGTCTTCAGCGCCTTGCGCGGTGTGCTGAAGCCGACCCCGCACAGATAGCCCGCCGCACCCGCTGCTTGCGGAGTACTGGCGGTGCTGGCGATCTGCACCAGCACGTCGAATTCCTCGGACTTGCCGACCCGCGCGATCTCGTAGGGGGCGGGCACGGTCACGCCGAAGCCGCGCGCCGGGTCGGCGTAGCGGAGCTGCACATCGCGTGTGGGCCGCGAGGGCTGGTCTTCGATCTCGAAACGCACCGGCACCATCAAGATTTCCTTGTCGGCCGGCATGTCGGCGGAAAAGGCCGGCAGCGGACTGGCGCGTTGGATCATGCGGGTGACCGCTATGTCCACGGCGACATGACCCGAGGACCTGGCCAGTTCCACCGCAGCGATCCTGCCGTCCCGCATCACCGTCAGCCGCAGGCGCAGGCTCAGCGAGCCATCCAGACCTTGCGCTTCCTTGGGCATCGACAGGTTGCGATGCAGCTTGCGCATGACGCCGCTGGTCCATTCGGCCCGATCGGCCGGGGCGGCGGCCAGGACGGTGGTGAATGCGCACAGCGTGATGGCGGCGCTTGTCCAAGCGCGCAGCGGCCAGTTCATGTCGGCAAGTCTCCTGGGTAAGCGGCGCCTGGCGGCCGGGCGCAAGGGCGCAGCATAACCCGGGCGCGTTCCGCCTTAGTCCTGCCCTAGCGCCAGCTCGTCGAACAGCAGATCGCCGCCCATCTGCCCGCCCTTGAGCATCAGCTCGATGCCGTCGGTCACTGGGTCGTCGCTGCGCGTCAGGCTGACGGTGACACCGGGCGCCAGCACGCAGCGGAACGCCAGGCCCCACAGGCCCAGGGCCAGGGTGGCCTGGCTGGAGGTGTCGCCTCCGGCAATGCCGATGCGCGACAGGCGCGTGCCGGCTTGCGCGCTGGCGTGCACGATGTCCGCCACCAGTTTGCCGGTGGCGCGCGCGGTGGCGGCGGTCTGATGCGCGCCGAGCGCCTGCGCCGGCCGGTCGGTGTGCGCCAGCACGTTGCGCCCCTGGGCCAGCATGGCCGCGGCTTGCCGGACCTGCTCCGCCGCATAGGCCGGATCCCGCTGCAGCCGTTCCGCTTGCAGCGGCTGGCGCTGGTACTGGCGGCAAGCGTCGATCTGTCTGGCGGTGACGGGTGACAGGCTGCCGGCCACCACCAGCACGGGGCCGCCGGCGACACGCAGCGGCGCGGCCGTGGCGCTTGCGCCGCCTGCCGGGGTGGCGCGGGCCAGCGCTTGCTGCACGCTGCTGGGACCCACGGCCAGCAAGGGCAGGCAGGACGCCGCGCGCCAGATCAGGCGGCCGATGACGGCCAGTTGTTCCTCGTCGACCAGGTCCAGCAGCAGCGGCCCGTCGGTGGTCTCGATGACCTGGTCTACCCAGTCGTCCAGCAGCGGCGCGTCGGCTGCCCGGCGCAGGCGCGGGTAGGCCGTGTGCGGCAAGGAGCGGATGTCCGGCAGGCCTTGGGCCGCCAGATGCAGGCGCAGGTCGGCCTCGTGCATCGGGGTGACGGGATGCGCACGCATGACCGGATGGCGGTCGATGCGGTGGATCTCGGGCGAGGAGCCCGCGCGCGCGAACAGCTGGGCGAAGCTGCAATAGCGGCCGATGCTGGGCTGTCCGCCGACGATGGGCACCAGCGGGTTGGGCATGTGGCGGCGCAGCTCGCGCACGGCGGCGCCGATGCTGCCCACCTGCGGCGCGCTGTCGAAAGTGGAGCAGCACTTGTAGTGCAGCACGCGCACGCCCGCGCCCGCCATGTAGCGGCCCACGACGCGCAGCTCGGCCTGCATTTCCGCCGGCGCCATGCCGCGCGCCGCGCCGGCGATGCCGATGGCGTCCAGCGGGCCGGCGCGGCGCAGCTGTTCCTGGGTCGGCACGCCCAGGAACAGCAGGCTGCGCAGGCCGGCGCGGGCGGTTTCCGCCAGCGTGTCGGTGGCGCCGGTGAAGTCGTCGCCATACCAGCCCAGCCGCGGCCGCGTTTCTTGCCGCGGTTCCAGCGGCATGTCTGTGTGCGCGGTTGCGCTCATGCGCGGTGGCCGAAGCATTCGATGGCGCGCCGCAGTTCGGGCGCATTGCGGGCATAGTCTTCCAGGCGCTCGCCGTCGCGCATGGCCTGCCAGGCCTGACGGATGCTGAGCACGCCTGCGGCGGGGCCGTCGGGGTGGGCCAGGATGCCGCCGCCGGACATGAACAGCAGGTCGTCGCTGCGCACCGCCGCCCAGGTAGCGGGCACGGTGCCAGCCCATTGACCCGATGAAAACGCGGGCATGACGGGGTCATCGATGCCCAGGGTCAGCGAGGCCAGGCAGTCGCGCGCGGATTCGACCACCTCGGCGTCTTCCTGGGAAAATTTGCCTTGCAGGCCGTGCACGTGCATATGGTCCACGCCGGCCAGCCGCCACAGTGTTTGGTAGGCCTGGAAGCCCAGGCCCAGCAAGGGGTGGCGCGACAGCGCGCCGTAGCCGTTGCGGTGGCCGTGCAGCGCCAGCGGGGTGCTGCGGCGCAGGGTCTGGATGGCCGAGTAGCCGCAATGGTTCAGGCTGGCCATGACGCAGGTGCCGCCTTCGCGTTCGATCAGGTCGGCGTGGCGGCGCATGGCGTCGGTCTCGTCGCTGATGTTGAAGGCCACCATGACCTGCCGTCCGGTACGTTCGCGGTGCGCGCGCACTACCGCCATGACGGCGGCGACGCGCTGCGCCAGCGGCGCGTGGGCGGGGTTGGCGCAGACTTCGTCGTCCTTGATGAAGTCCACGCCTGCCGCGCACAGCTGCGCTGCCAGATGCGCGGTCTGTTCGGGCGACAGGCCGACGTTGGGCTTGATGATGGTGCCTACGAGCGGACCGTGCGCCACGCCAGTCAGTTGCCGCGTGCCGGCGATGCCCACGCGCGGCATGTCGAACTGGGCGCGGTAATTGGCCGGCAGTTCCATGCTTTCCAGGCGCAGCCCGGTGACTTCGCCCAGATCGTACAGATTGCCGCCTACGGTGGCGGCCAGCGTAGGCAGGTTGGCGCCGACGTTGGCGACAGGAAAGGCGATGCGCACCCGGGCGCGCCGGTAGAGGCCCGGCATGCCGCCGGGCTGCCGCGCCAGCCAGGCGTTGGGCAGGCTGGGCGCGGCAGCGGATTCCAGCGTTTCGATCGATTCGATGCGCGCGCGGGCGCGGGCGCGCAGTTCGTCGGTTTCGCCCTGCACCCGCGTGAAGGTGCCGCAGGATTGCTCGCCGGCCATGACCTCCGCGACCTGGGTGGGGTCCAGCGGGGTTTCGATCAGGTAGGTGGCGGTAAACGATTGGGAATTCATGGCGGCGGTGGCAGAAAAAGGTCAGATCCGGTTCAGGTCGGGGAAGGGGCGCACGGGATCCTTGCCGTCCCAGTCGCGGGCGCTGTCGCGGATCAGGTCGAACAGGCGGCCCTTGGGGCCGGCGACTTCGGACAGCTCGATCACGGTGCCGGGGTGGTACTCGGTGTCGAAGTAGATGAAGCGGCCTTTCTCGCCGACTTCGCCGCTCATCTTGGGCTTGAAGCCCTGGGCCAGCAGGCGCTCCAGGTCGGCGTCGTAGCTTTCGGTCCAGTAGGCCACGTGCTGCAGCCCGGTGCGGCCGGCCTGCAGGAAGTCGCGGTACATGGAGGGCACGTCGTTGCGGGTCTGGATCAGCTCGACCTGCACGAAGCCGGAGTTGGCCAGCGCCACCGAGTTGTGCGGTTGGTGGCTAGCGCCGTCGTATTGATAGTTCACGATGGGCACGCGCGGGTTGTAGTACCAGGGGCCGACGCCCAGCGTGGCGCTCCAGTAGTCCATGGCGGCTTCGATGTCGTGCACCACATAACCGAGTTGGCGGATTTCGCCCAGGAAACGACTCATGATGGATTCTTTGCGGGAAGAGGTTTGAGGATGTCGGGAGGACGCGGCCCGGACCCGGGCCGCAGGCCTCACAGGAAACCGATGGAGAACCAGGGGAAGGCGGCGACGATGACCAGGCCCACCAGCAGCGCGGCGATGTAGCCCCAGATCGGGCCGATGCCTTCGTTGGGATCGACGCGGCTGATGGCGCAGGCGCCGTAGTAGCCCACGCCGAAGGGCGGCGCGAACAGGCCTATGCCCATGGCGAAGATCACCACCATGGCGTAGTGCACCTCGTGCACGCCGGCCTGCGCCGCGATCGGGAACAGCAGCGGGCCGAACAGCACGATGGCGGGTATGCCTTCCAGCACGCTGCCCAGGATGATGAAGGCGACGATGGACACGGCCAAGAAACCGTAGCTGCCGCCGGGCATGCCGGCCATCAGCTTGGCCAGGTCGCCCGAGAAGCCGGACTGAGTCAGCGCCCAGGCCATGGCGGTGGCGCAGCCCACGATCAGCATGATGGCGCCCGACAGCGAGGCGGTCTCGATCAGCATGGGCTTGAGCCGGGCCCAGTCGAAGCGCCGGTAGATCAGCAGGCCGACCACGGCCGAATACACGATGCCGATGGTCGAGACCTCGGTGGCGGTGGCCACGCCTTCGACCACCGCGGCGCGGATCACGAAGGGCAGGGCCACGGCGGGCAGGGCGATGACGAAGAAGCGTCCGATTTCGCGGGCGCTGAAGCGCTGCGCCAGGCTCAGGTCTTCCTTGCGGTAGCGCCACCACACCACCGAGCACAGCGCCAGGCCCAGCACCACGGCCGGCAGCAGCCCGCCCGTGAAGAGCGCGGCGATGGACACGCCCGTGACCGAGCCGATGGTGATGAGCACGATGGACGGTGGAATGGTTTCGGTCTGCGCGCCAGTGGCCGATAGCAAGGCCACCAGATCGCCCGGCTTGGCGCCGCGCTTCTGCATTTCCGGGAACAGCACGGGCGCAATGGCCGCCATGTCGGCGATCTTGGACCCCGATATGCCGGACACCAGGTACATGGCGCCGATCAGCACATAGGACAGCCCGCCGCGCACGTGTCCCAGCAGGCTGGCCAGGAACTGGATCATGGCGCGCGCCATGCCGGTCATCTCGATCAGCGAGCCCAGGAAGATGAAGAGCGGCACCGCCAGCAGCATCAGGTGCGACATGCCTTCGTCCAGCCGGCCGACCATCACCACCATCGGGGTGTTGGTGGTCAAGGCCAGGTAGGAGAATGTGGCCAGGGCGAACGAGAACGCGATGGGCACGCCCGAGAACACCGTGGCGGCCACGATGCCCACGAAGAAGATCAGCAAGTTCAGCTTGCCCAACGTGGAAAACAGCGGCTGCGCCAGCCAGAACAGCGCGACCACCGCGGCCGCCCCGGCCAGCGCCGCCAGCATCTGCGGCGCGGTTTGCGTGCGCAAGAGCCGCAGCAGGGCCACCACCGCCATCAGCCCCATGCCCACCGGAATCGCGGCGGCGCGCCAGGCGTTGCTCAGTTCCAGCGCGGGCGTGACGATGAAGTGTTCTTCATGCGCGTATTCCACGGCGGGCGCCAGGATCAGCGCCAGGAAGGCCAGCGACGCGGCCAGCGCCAGCGTTTCCAGCTGGGCGCGGCGCGCCGGGCTGACGTTGTTAACCAAGGCTGTCATCCGCATGTGCTCGCCGCGCCGCAGGGCGACCACCGCGCCCAGCATCGACAGCCACAGGAACAGGATGGAGGCGAGTTCGTCGGACCAGACCAGCGGGCTGTGGAAGGCGTAGCGCGCCACCACGCCCGCGAACAGCACGGCGATCTCGACCAGCACGAGGGCCGCCGCCACGTGTTCGACCACGCTGCCCAGCAGCGCGTCGAAGGCCCCGGCGGCACGGCGCAGGGGATGGGCCGGCAGCGCTTGCGGCGCGGGATGGGGAGCGGACAAGGAGGACATGGCGCGTCCTCAGACCAGCTTGCCGACGGCCTGCTCCAGCAGGGTCCAGGCCTCGTTGCCGAAGCGGCCCTGCCATTCCTTGTAGAAGCCGGCGGTGCGCAATTGTTCGCGGAAGCTGTCGGCCGACGGCTGGTTGAACAGCAGACCCTTGCCTTCCAGATCCGATTGCACCGAGGCATTGAGCTTCTTGATGTCTTCGCGCTGGGCCAGGCCGGCCTCGTTGATGCCGCGCGCCACGATGGCCTTCAGATCCTGCGGCAGGCCTTCCCACATGCGGCCGTTCGCGATGAACCAGTAGCCGTCCCAGATGTGGTTGGTGAGCGAGCAGTACTTTTGCACTTCATACAGCTTGGCCACCTGGATGATGGGCAGGGGATTTTCCTGGGCGTCCACCACCTTGGTCTGCAGCGAGGAATACACCTCGCTGAACTGCAGGCTGGCGGGCGCGGCGCCCAGGCCCTTGAACATGGAGATCGGCAGCGAGCTGACCGGCACCCGGATCTTCAGGCCGTCCATGTCGGCGGCGGACTTGACCGGCGCCTTGCTGCTGGTGGTCTGGCGAAAGCCGTTGTCCCACATTTTCTCGAAGGCGTAGAGGCGGCGCTGCGCGATGGCGGCGCGCACGTGGGCGCCGAGCGCGCCGTCCATGGCGCTCCAGACCTGGTTGTAGTCCTTGAAGGCGAAGCCCACGGCGTTGATGGCCGCAACCGGCACCAGGGTGGCGATGACCAGGGCGGACGGGGTGAAGAAGTCGATGCCGCCCGAGCGCACCTGGGCCAGCATGTCGGTGTCGCCGCCCAACTGGTTGTTCGGGAAGATCTTGATGTCCACGCGGCCGTTGCTTTCCTTGAGGATGCGTTCGGCGGCTTCCTGGGCGCGGATATTCAGCGGGTGCGTGACCGGCAGGTTGTTGCCGTACTTGAGCGTGTAGTCGGCCGCGCGGGCGATCAGCGGGAAGCCCGAGCTCAGGGCGACGGCGGGAACCGCGCAAAGGCGGCGTAGGGCACTGCGGCGTGTCAGCAGCTTCATGGTTGTCTCCATAATTCTGGTTATGATGTTTTTTGATGTGCCACAACAGCGCCAGTACCATGCGGCAGAATGGACAATAGTGAATCAACGCTATCATCGTCAAACCTGATTAATGATGGATTTTGATGTGAATCGAACGCCTCCCGAACGCAAGCTGGCGCGCCTGGCCGATGTGGCGGAGCGCGCCGGAGTGTCCACCGCCACGGCCGACCGGGTCCTGAATCGCCGGCCCGGCGTGCGCGCCAGCACCGCCCAGAAAGTCTTCAAGGCGGCCATCGAACTGGACTATCTGCCGGAACAGGAGGTGCTTGCGGCCGCCGCGCCCGAGCCCCTGCGGCTGGTGTTCCTGCTGCCGCGCGGCAGCAACCGCTACCTGCGCATGCTGGGCGACACCGTCAGCTACGCCCAGGAGCACTTCGCGCCGCTCAACGCCAAGTGCCAGGTCGAGTATGTGGAAAGCTTCAATCCCGACGCGCTCGCGCAGGCGCTGGCCAGGCACGGCAAGCGCGCCGACGGCATCGCGTTCATGGCGCTGGAGCATCCCGCCGTGCGCGAGGCCGTCAACCTGCTGGCGCAGCAGGGCGTGCCGGCGGTGACGCTGATTTCTGACCTGGCCAATAGCGCCCGCGTGGCCTACGTGGGCCTGGACAACCGCGCGGCCGGACGCACCGCGGGCTACCTGATTGCCCGTTTCATCGGCTCGCGCGCGGCGCATGTGGCGCTGATCGCCGGATCGCGTCACTACCGCGCCCATGAAGAGCGCGAAGGCGGCTTCCTGCAGCTGTACGCCGAACAGTTCCAGGCCATGCAGGTGGTGGATCTGCGCGAGGGCTATGACGATGCGCAGCGCAACTACGAGCAGGCCCGCCAGTTGCTGGAGCAGTACCCGCAGCTTGCCGGCATCTACAACATCGGCGGCGCTTCGGACGGCGTGGCGCGCGCCTTGAAGGAAGCCGGCCTGCAGCACCGCGTAGTCTTCATCGGCCACGGCCTCACGCCCGACACCCGCGCGCTGCTGATAGACGGCACCATGGACGCGGTCATCACGCAAAGCCCGATGGAAGCGCTGATGAGCTGCGTGCGCATCTTCTGCAACCTGCGCGACAAGCGCAGTCCGATGAACGGGGTGGAACTGGCGCGCAGCCAGGTGATCTTCCGCGAAAACCTGCCGTAGACGGGCGGGTCCGGAGTAACCCTGACTGTGGGGGCGTTATGCAAACTATGCATAAGGCCCCCGGACGCGGTCCCTATACTGCCTCGCATTCAATCTGACGGCGCGGCGGTTGTTATGGATCTACGTTGGTTCCAGGATTTTCTGACCCTGGCGGAATGCGGGCAGTTCACCACGGCCGCCGAATTGCGGCATGTCTCGCAGTCGGCGTTCAGCCGGCGCATCCAGTCCCTGGAAACCTGGGCTGGCGCGGCGCTGATCGACCGGGGCTGTTTCCCCTTGCGTCTGACCGCGGCGGGCGAGCAATTCCGATCCAATGCCGCCGAGATCGTGCGCAAGGTGGTGGATGCGCGCGGCGAGGCCGGCGTCACCGGCCATGACGGCGCGGTCCTCAGAGTCGCAATGCCGCATTGCCTGGCGACCTCGCACTTTCCGGGTTGGTGCGTCCGGTGGAAGGACGAGAGCGGCGTCGAGTCGCTGCGGCTGCATGTAGGCAATGTGCACGACTCGGTCGAGTGGCTGGCCGCCGGCGTGGTCGACCTGCTGGTGTGCTTCCGCCACGCCGCCGAAGACATACAACTGGATCCGCAAGCCTATATGCGGACCGGCATGGAGCCGGACTTCTTGCGCCTGTTCCGTCCCGCCGCCATGCCGGTGGACGAGACCGCGCTGTACGCCGCCGATTCCGTGGCGCGCTATCCCTATGTGTCGCACGCCCAGGGCGCCTACTTCCGGCGGCTGGTCGACCTGTCTTGCGGCGACCTGTTGCAGCGTCCCGTCCTGCAACGCGTTTGCGAAACCGATTTCGTGGATGGCGCACGCACGCTGGTCAGTGCCGGCGTCGGGCTGGCATGGTTGCCCGAATCCAGCGCCCGGGTGTCGGTGGACGCCGGAGAGATCGTCGCGATCAAGGACCGCCGCTGCGCGATCCCGATGCAGATCTGCATGTATGCCCGCCGCCAGGGGCCGGCCCAGGAGCCCGTGGAACGCGTATTCAACCTCTATACCAAGCGCTGACATAAACCCCAAGGAGAAAAGCATGGCACTTTGCATCAAGGCATCGGTCGCGGCGTTGGCGATCTTTATGGCGGGCGCCGCCTCGGCCCAGCAACTGGACGGCACGCTGAAGAAGGTCGCCGACACCGGCACCATCACCATCGGCCATCGCGAGACCTCGATCCCGTTTTCCTACTATGACGGCAACCAGAAGCCGGTGGGCTACTCGATCGACATCTGCGAGCGCATCGTCCGCGCGGTGCAGACCCGGCTCAAGCGCAGCGATATCCAGGTGAAGTACCTGCCCGTCACCTCCGCGACGCGCATTCCCCTGATGGGCAACGGCACCATCGACCTGGAATGCGCCTCGACCTCCAACACCCTGGACCGCCAGCAGCAGGTGGCGTTCTCGGTCACCACCTTCGTGACCGGCAATCGGTTTCTCAGCCAGAAGTCGTCCAAGTTGCGCACCGTCGACGACCTGAAGGGCAAGGTCGTGGCCTCGACCTCCGGCACCGCGAACATCCGCCAGATCAATGAACTGAACGAAACGCGCGGACTGGGCATGCGTATCGTGCCCGTGAAGGAGCACGCGGAAGGCTTCCTGATGGTCGAGACCGGCCGCGCCGCCGCCTTCGTCATGGACGATATCCTGCTGTACGGCCTGATCGCCAACGCCAAGCAGCCCGACCGCTACGAGGTCTCCGACGCGTCTCTGTCGATCGAGCCCTACGCCATCATGCTGCGCCGCGACGACCCGCAGTTCAAGGCGCTGGTGGATGACGCCATCAAGGCCCTCTACGCCAGCGGCGAGTTCCAGGCGCTGTACGACCGCTGGTACCGCAGCCCGCTGCCGCCCAAGGGCATCAACCTGAACGTGGCCATGAGCGAGGCGCTCAAGCGCGTGGTCGCCACGCCCACGGATTCGGGCGATCCCGCCGCCTACCGCTAGGCCCAGGCTTAGCCGCAATACGCCGACGCGCGGCTCCGGCGAGGGGCCGGGACCGCGCGCGGCCAGATCATCGAGAAAAGCATGGCATATCAATGGAACTGGGGCGTGTTGTTCGCCCCGTCGCCCGACGGCGGGCAGACGTATCTGCAAACCCTGCTGGACGGGCTGAGCGTGACCGTGAAAACGGCGGCGCTGGCGTGGCTGATCGCGCTGGCGCTGGGCCTGGCAGTGGGCGTGGCGCGCACGCTGCCGTCCCGCGGAGTGCGCGCGGCGGCAGCCGTTTATGTGGAAGTGTTCAGGAACATCCCGCTGATCGTGCAGATGTTCCTGTGGTACTTCGTCTTGCCGGAGCTGCTGCCGACGGCGGCCGGCGACTGGATCAAGCAATTGCCCGACGCGTCCTTCTATACGGCGGCGCTGGCTATCGGCATGTACATGTCGGCGCGCATCGGGGAACAACTGCGCGCCGGAATCGAGGCCTTGCCGCAGGGCCAACGCAACGCGGGCCTGGCGCTGGGCCTGACCTTGCCGCAGCTGTACCGGCACGTGCTCTTGCCCAACGCATTGCGCACGGTCCTGCCGACCATGACGTCTGACTGCCTGAACACCATCAAGAACACCTCGGTGGCGCTGACCATCGGGCTGGCGGAGCTGACTGCCCAAGCCCATGCGATGCAGGAATTCTCGTTCCAGGTGTTCGAGGCCTTTTTGACCGCCACCATGGCCTACCTGGCGCTCAATCTCATCGTCATCGTGGTGATGCGCGCGCTGGAATACAAGTTGCGGATTCCGGGCCGGGCCGCTGGCGGGCGCATGGCGAAAGGGAGCCGGGCATGACCGATTTCGATCTGCAATCGATTATTGACGCCTTGCCGTACCTGATCCTGTCCGGCTTGCGCTTCACCCTGCTGTTGACCTTGACGTCGACCGTGGGCGGCGTGCTGCTGGGCACCTTGCTGGCCGTTGCCCGGCTTTATGGCGGACGCCTGGCGGCCTGGCCCGCGACGGTATATGTGAACCTGTTCCGTTCCTTGCCGCTGGTGCTGGTGATCTTCCTGATCTATTTCATCCTGCCCTATGCCTTGCAAGCGATCACGGGATCCGAGCGGCCCATCGTGCTGGGCGCCATGGGGTCGGCCTTCATTACCTTCATTCTGTTCGAGGCCGCGTACTTTTCGGAAATCATCCGGGCGGGGGTAGGCAGCGTCGGGCCTGGCCAGTATGCCGCGGGCAGCGCCCTGGGCCTGCGACACGGCCAGGTGCTGCGCAAGGTGATCCTGCCGCAGGCGTTTCGCAACATGCTGCCGGTGCTGCTGACCCAGGTGATCGTCATCTTCCAGGAAACCGCGCTGGTCTATGTCCTGTCGCTCACGGATTTCCTGGGGGCGGCGACCAAGATCGCGCAACGCGACAACCGGCTGGTCGAGATGTACATGCTGGTGGCGCTGGTGTTCTTCGTGATCTCGTTCACCGCCTCGCGCGGGGTGCGGGCGCTGCGCGCCCGGATCGGCGCCTGAGCGCCCGGGCGTTTCCATTCGGAGTCTACATTCATGATCGAAATTCAACAGGTCGGCAAGCGCTACGGCGACTTGCCGGTACTCAAGCAGTGCTCGCTGCGCGTGCAGCGCGGCGAAGTGGTGGTGGTCTGCGGGCCGTCCGGGTCGGGCAAGTCGACGCTGATCAAATGCGTGAATCGGCTGGAACCGTTCGACGCCGGGCGCATTGTGGTGGATGGCACCGACGTCGGCGCGCCGGGCACGGACCTGCCGAAGCTGCGCGCCCGCGTCGGCATGGTGTTCCAGCACTTCGAGTTGTTTCCCCATTTGACGGTGCGGGAGAACGTCTGCCTGGGACAGGTCAGCGTGCTGGGTCGTAGCCGCGCGCAGGCGATGGAGAAGGCCGCCGCGCTGCTGGAACGGGTCGGCGTGGCGGCGCATGGCGACAAGCACCCGGGGCAGCTTTCAGGCGGCCAGCAGCAGCGGGTCGCGATTGCGCGGGCGCTGGCCATGGACCCGGTGGTGATGCTGTTCGACGAGCCGACCTCGGCGCTCGACCCGGAAATGATCGGCGAAGTGCTGGATGTGATGACGGGGCTGGCGCGCGACGGCATGACCATGATGGTCGTCACGCACGAGATGGGATTCGCGCGCCGCGTGGCCGACCGCGTCGTGTTCATGGAGTCCGGAGAGATCGTCGACGACGCCAGTGCCGAGGCATTCTTCGGCAACGCCGCCTCGGCGCGCTCGCGCGCTTTCCTGTCCCGCATCATCAGCCACTGATTTCTCTCACCTTCATAAGCTTCCATGTCCTCCATTTTTCATATCAACGGCAATCTCGTTCCGGCCGAACAGGCCGTCATCCCGGCGTTGGACCGGGGGTTTCTATTCGGCGACGGCGTCTACGAAGTGATCGCGGTGATCGACGGCCTGCTGCTGGAGTTCGAACGGCATGCCGCCCGCCTGGCGCGCAGCCTGACCGAGGTCGGCATCCGCAATCCGCTGCCGCGCGACACGCTGCTGGAGCGTTGCCGCGAACTGGTGCGGCGCAACGGCCTGCGCGAAGGCTCTGTCTATGTGCAGGTCACGCGCGGCGCGGACAGCAAGCGCGATTTCGCCTTTCCGGCTGAGGTCGAGCCGACCGTGATGATGTACGTCAGCGAGAAGTCCTTGCGGGTGAATCCGCTGGCTGAATCTGGCGTGCGAGTGGCAAGCGTGCCGGACATGCGCTGGCAGCGGCGCGACATCAAGAGCGTGTCGCTGATCGCCCAGGTGCTGGCCAAGCAGGCCGCGCAGGCATCGGGCGCGTTCGAGGCTCTGATGGTCGACCCCGACGGCGTGGTGACGGAAGGAGCGTCGTCGAGCGCGCTGCTGGTCGACGCGCAGGGGCGGATCGTGGTGCGGCCCTTGTCGCGCGAGATACTGCCGGGCTGCACCCGCGCCGCCGTGCTGGCGCTGGCCGCCAAACGCGGGGTGGCCGTGGAGGAGCGCAAGTTCACGCTGGACGAGTG
Source organism: Achromobacter sp. D7-1 (assembly GCF_059760445.1). Taxonomy (NCBI): domain Bacteria; kingdom Pseudomonadati; phylum Pseudomonadota; class Betaproteobacteria; order Burkholderiales; family Alcaligenaceae; genus Achromobacter; species Achromobacter sp. D7-1. Next base: position 106,038 of record NZ_JCBAMT010000007.1, read on the forward strand.
CCGGCGGGCGACGGAACTGGTGTTGATGTCCGCCTTGCACTTCGTGCTGCCGGTGATCGAGCTGGACGGCCAGCCCGTCGGCACGGGACGGCCGGGACCGGTATGCCGGGAGCTGCGGCAACTCTATATGGAGTACGTGCTGGCGTCGGCGCTATAGCGCTGCGCGAGCCGCGGCGGGCGTATGATTCCCGATAAGGGCTCGCACCCCGTCCGGCAATGGCCAGCACGCCATTGCCTCCTTCATCGCAGGGTTGCTCAACCTCGGTCACCCGGGCCTATCGGCGGGTGACCGTGAAGGCGTTGCGCCATGGATCATTTCCTGTCCGCTGTCCGCGTGGATGGCCCGGACCGCGCCAAGGCTGGCATCAAGACCCGGTCACCGGCGCGTCACCACGATCTCCAGGTATTCGCTGGGTACGACCATCGCGCTATCGCCAGAGCGGTTGTACCGGTCTATCTGCACCATGAGATCGTTGGTCAGCGCGGACTGCGCCGCAGGTTCCAGCGCGCCAAAGGCCTTGAGCAGCGGACCATAGTAGGTCTTGAAGACCTGCAGCCAGTGCTCCGGCGAGCGGTAACGGAACACGAAGTGGCGGGGTTCGGCCTGGATCGAGGACGCATGCGGGCCGAACATTTCATCGATCCGCGCCCGCGTGCCCCACAGCGCGGGCGATTTGATCCCGGCGGGCGGCGGCAGATGCTTGCCGATGGTCTTGAAGACCTGGCCGATGAAGCCGTCAGGTGTCCAATTGGCCAGGCCGATCTTGCCGCCGGAGCGGCACACGCGGACCATTTCGGCTGCCGCCTGGTCCTGGTCGGGGGTGAACATCACGCCGAAGGTCGAGACCACCGCGTCGAATCTCCCATCCTGGAAGGGCAGGGCTTCGGCATCGGCCTCCTGGAACTCGATCTGCAAGTGTTCGGCGGCGGCGCGTTCGCGGGCGCGTCCCAGCAGCGCCGGCACGTAGTCGGTCGAGACGACATCGCACCAGCGGCGTGCGGCGGCCAGCGAGGCATTGCCGTTGCCGGCGGCCACATCGAGCACCTTCTGTCCGGCGCGGACGTCCAGCGATTCGCACAGCTGTTCTCCTACGATCTGCAACGTGGTGCCGACAACGGCATAGTCCCCGGAAGCCCAGGTGCCCTGCTGGCGTGTCTTCAAGGCGGCCAGGTCGGGCTGCGCGGTGTCGCGCACGGGGCTGGTGGCGAGGGAGGAAATGGACATGGTCTGTCTCCGTTAAAGCGCTGTGTATGCGGCAGCGGGCGAAGCCAGCCTGCCGGGGAATCGCAACCGGCGCCGCGCAGGTTTGCGCGCACCGTGCTTCCCGAGATCCAAGTTAAGAGCCGGCCATGGAGGCGGGCGTGGTAGCCGGCGTGGAATCGGCCGAGGGTTCGGCGGACCGCGATCCGCCGGCTGGTTCCGTCCCCGGCGCGGCTCTCCAGTTGCGGCTGCTCGGAGCCATGGCGATCAGCCGGGCGGGCGCAGCCGTGGCGCTACCGCCATCGCGCAAGCTGCGCGCGCTCATCGCCTATCTGGCGCTGGCCCCGCATCCGGTGCAGCGCGCGCATCTCTGCGAGTTGTTATGGGACGTGCCGAACGATCCGCGCGGCGAGCTGCGCTGGTGTCTCAGCAAGGCCAGAACCCTGCTGGACGATCCGGGCCGCCGCCGGGTCGAGACGGCGCAGGACACGGTGAGGCTGGACCTGGCCGACTGCCAGGTGGACGCCATCGAGATCGGCAGCGCGATGCAGCAGGGCATCGCCCGGCTGGACATCGAGCGGCTGCGCGCGCTGGCCGGTCTGTTTGCGGGCGATTTTCTCGAAGGGCTGGAGATCGATCGCAATCCCTTTTTCAACAACTGGCTGACCGCGCAGCGCCGGCGCTTGAGGGCCTGCCATGCGGCGGTCCTGGAGCATCTGGCGGCCGGTCTGCCCGCAGGCTCCGGCGAGGTCTTCGCCTGCCTGGACAAGTGGCTGCAGCTTGCCCCGTTCGACCGGCGCGCCCACGAGCTGCTGCTGGATCTGCTGGCGCAGCGTGGCCAGTGGCGTGAAGGCGAGGAGCATCTGGCCGCGGCCATGCGGGCCTTCGAGGCGGATGGCCTGGACGGGCGGCCCCTGCGCGACGCATGGCGGGAACTCAGGGGGCGAGCCAGCCAGACGCCACGGCCGGACGCGGCACGGAGCGAGGAAACCGAGAGCCCGGCCGCGGGCGCCAGCGACCGCGCAGGCCGCGCTTCGATCGCGGTGATGCCGTTTGTGGACCGTTCGGCGCAGGCCGGCGTGCGGGGAGGCGTGGCGGACGGCCTGGCCTATGACATCATCACCCGGCTGGCCAAGCTGCGTAGTCTGTTCGTCATCGCCCAAGGCACGGTTTTTGCGTTGGACCAGCGCAATGTGGGGCCGGACGAGGCTGGCCGTACGCTCAATGTGGACTATGTCGTCAGCGGTGCGCTGCAACGGCGCGAAAAGCGCATAAGCGTGGCCGTGGAACTGGTGGAATCGCGAACCGCCCGCATCGTGTGGGCGGACGTCTTCGACCGCGAGCTGGATGACGCATTCCTGGCCCTGGACGAGATCGGCAACCGGATCGTGGCCGCCGTGGACATCGAGATCGAATCCGCCGAGCGCAACCGGGCCATTCTGAGGCCGCCGAACTCCCTGGACGCCTGGCAGGCGCATCATCGCGGCCTGTGGCATATGTACCGCTTCAACCGGGCCGACAACGCGCAGGCGCGGCATTTCTTCGAGATGGCCTTGCGCCTCGATCCGACGTTTTCACGCGCCTACGCGGGCCTGTCATTCACCCATTGGCAGGACGCGTTCCAGCGTTGGGGCGAGCCGGCTCCGGCCATCGACCTGGCCTTCGAAGCCGCCGGGCAGGGCCTGATCGCCGATGACCGCGACCCGGCGGCGCACTGGGCCATGGGCCGGGCGCTATGGCTGCGTGGCGGCCAGGACCAGTCGCTGGCGGAGTTGAGGCGCGCCGTGGACCTGAGCCCGAACTTCGCCCTGGCGCACTACACCCTGGGCTTCGTCAACTGCCAGTCCGGCGACGCCGAGGCCGCGATAGGCTCGTCCGACCATTCGCGCGACCTGAGCCCCTACGACCCGCTGCTGTTCGGCATGCTGGCCGTGCGCGCGCTGGCGCTGGTCCGCCTGGGCCGGTTCGAGGAGGCCGCCGACTGGGCCCTGAAGGCCGCGGCGCGTCCCAATGCCCATGTGCACATCCTGGCGATCGCGGCCTGCTGTCTTGCGATAGCCGGCAAGGGCGAGGAAACGTCCGGCCTGCTGGCCGCGATCCGCAAGACACATCCTTCGTACCGCGTGGACGATTTCCTGGGGGCATTCCGCCTGGCCGGCGACGCCGAGGCTTTGTTCCGGCAAGGCGCCCGGCGCATCGGGCTGGGCTGATCCGGCGGCGGCGCGCCTCAGGCGATCTCCACCGCATCGCCGTTCAAGCGCGCCTGCCAGGTCCGCAGGCGCTGTTCCGGGTACTGCACGCACACGCCGTCCTCCAGCCGGAAGTATTGCTTGTAGAGCGGCGAGGCCACCACGAGTTCGCCGCCGACGTGGCCGACGAGGCCGCGGCCGATGACGTTGGCGCCGGATCGGGGGTCGCGGTTTTCCAGGGCGTAGACGCCGCCGCCCGCGGGCTGCAGCACGTAGAACAGGGCGATCTGGGCGCCATCCACCAGCGCCACCACGCCGGAGTTGGGCACCAGGTCCTGGCGGCGGCACACCGGTAGCCAGTCTTGGGGTTCGCGGATCAGGGCGTCCATCAGGCAATCTCCTCGGCGATGGGGATGATGCGCGCGGGAGCGGGCCGGGGCTGGCCGCGTTCCTGCACGAACTGGATGTCGGGATCGGCGCCGCGATCGTTGACGAAGGTGCGGAAGCGCTTGAGCTTTTCCGGGTCGTTCAGCGCGTTGGCCCATTCGCATTCATAGCGGTCCACCACCAGCTGCATCTGCGCTTCCAGCTCGGCGCACAAGCCCAGGCTGTCCTCCAGCACCACCTGCTTCAGGTAGTCCAGACCGCCCTCCAGCGATTCGCGCCAGACCGAGGTCCGCTGCAGCTTGTCGGCGGTGCGGATGTAGAACATCAGCAGGCGGTCTATGGTGCGGATGAGGGCGGCGTCGTCCAGGTCGGTGGCGAACAGTTCCGCGTGGCGCGGGCGCATGCCGCCGTTGCCGCAGACGTAGAGGTTCCAGCCGTTCTCGGTGGCGATGACGCCAATGTCCTTGCTTTGCGCCTCGGCGCATTCGCGGGTGCAGCCGGATACGGCGAATTTCAATTTGTGGGGCGAGCGCAGGCCCTTGTAGCGGTGCTCGATGTCCAGCGCCATCTTGACGCTATCCTGCACGCCGTAGCGGCACCAGGTGCTGCCCACGCAGGACTTCACCGTGCGGGTGGACTTGCCGTAGGCGTGGCCGGTCTCGAAGCCGGCGGCGATCAGTTCCGCCCAGATCTCCGGCAGTTCATGTAGTTGCGCGCCGAACAGGTCGATGCGCTGGCCTCCCGTGATCTTGGTGTACAGCTGGTACTTCTTGGCCACGGCGCCGATCGCGATCAGGCCGTCGGGCGTGATCTCGCCGGCGGGGATGCGCGGCACCACCGAGTAGGTGCCGTTCTTCTGCATGTTCGCCATGAAGGTGTCGTTGGTGTCTTGCAGCGGCACCAGCTGCGGGTCCTGGATCGGGCGGTTCCAGCACGAGGCCAGGATGGAGCCCACGGCGGGCTTGCAGATGTCGCAACCCTGCTGGCCGCGCCCGTGGCTGGCCAGGAGCTCTTCGAAGGATTCGATGCCGTTGACGCGCACGATGGCGTAGAGCTCCTGGCGGGTGTGCGGGAAGTGCTCGCACAGGCTCTTGTCGACCGCCACGCCGCGGCTGGCCAGTTCGTGTTCGACCACCTGCTTGAGCAGGCTGGCGCAGCCGCCGCAGCCGGAGGCCGCCTTGGTGCAGACCTTGACCGCGGCGAGGTCCGCGCAGCCGCCGTCGATCGCGGCGCATACCGCGCCCTTGCTTACGTTGTGGCAGGAACAGAGGGTGGCGCCGGCCGGCAGCGCGTCCACGCCCAGCAGCGGCGCGCCCTGGCCCTGCGGCAGGATCAGGCTGGCCGGGTCCGCCGGCGGCGCGATGCCGTTCTGCACGTATTGCAGCAGCGTGTCGTAGTAGCTGTTGTCGCCCACCAGCACCGCACCCAGCACGCGCTTGCCGTCGGCCGAGACCACCAGGCGGCGGTAGCCGGCGCCGGCTTCGTCGATATAGCGGTAGCTGCGCGAACCGGGCGTGGCGCCATGGGCGTCGCCGATCGAGCCCACGTCCACGCCCAGCAGCTTGAGCTTGGTCGACATGTCGGCGCCGCTGAACGCCTGCGCGGCGTCGTCGCAAAGCGCTGCCGCCACCGTGCGCGCCATCTGGTAGCCGGGTGCCACCAGCCCGAACACGCTGCCATTCCAAGCCGCGCATTCGCCTATGGCGTAGATGTGTTCGTCGCTGCTGCGGCAGTGGTCGTCGATGGCCACGCCGCCGCGTTCGGCCAGCGTCAGTCCGGCTTTGCGCGCCAGCGTTACTTGCGGCCGGATGCCCGCCGAGAACACGATCAGGTCGGTTTCCAGCGGCGCGCCCTCGGCAAAGCGCATGCGGTAGCGGTACTGCGTGCCAGGCTTGATGTCCTGCGTGGCGCGCGACAGGTGCACGCCCACGCCCAGCGCCTCGATGCGCGCCTTGAGCGCCGCGCCGCCTTGCTCGTCCAGCTGCACCGGCATCAGGCGCGGCGCGAACTCCACCACGTGCGCCTCCAGGTTCAGCGACTTCAGCGCGTGGGCGGCTTCCAGCCCCAGCAGGCCGCCGCCCACCACCACGCCGCGGCGCGCGCCGTGGGCGGCCTCGCGGATCAGATCCAAGTCGTCGAGCGTGCGGTACACCAGGCGCGATGCGCCTTCCGCGCCCACGATCGGCGGCACGAAGGGGTAGGAGCCCGTGGCCAGTATCAATTTGTCGTAGGCGCTGCGGCCGCTGGCGGTCACGATCGCGCGATGGCGGCGGTCTATCTCCAGTACGGGCGCGCCCAGGTGCAGGGTCACGCCTTCCTGTTCATACAGCGCCGCATCGCCCAGCGCCATCGATTCCGCGTCGCGTCCGTTCAGATATTCGGACAGGTGCACGCGGTCGTAGGCGCGGCGGCTTTCCTCGCCGTAGACGTGGATGCGGTAGCGCGCAAGCGCGCCGCGGGCGATGAGTTGCTCGACGCAATGGTGGCCCACCATGCCGTTGCCGATGACAACGAGAGTCTGCAGAGAATCGGATGAGGCCGCTACGTTCATGGGATATCCCCGGGCTTGGGTATTCGGTTTTCAGAAAACGCAAAGGCGCCCTGGACCTTGCGGTCGGGGCGCCATTGCCGTTGCTGCTCGAGTTGTCTCGCCGGCCTTGCGGCCCGCGCATGAACCATCAAGCAAAGTCCGTGCCAGGGATGCCGTAGTGCATCCGCGAGCGGGAGCCGTCCGCGGATTCATAGGGGAAACAGAGTGGGAGCGGGGCGGGCGGCGCGATCTGCCTGCGGACGCCCCACGGCGCCGATGCGTCAAGGCGGTGCATATCCCTGTGCGGATCTGCACCCGTTTGGCGCAGCCGGGCGGACAGGGAAACGCCGCTACGCAAACGCTGTCTGGACAGCGGCAAAGGCGGCGGCGACCAGCGGATCGTCGCGGCGGGATGCCAGGGTGATGAAGGAGAGTTCGGCCTGGATGGCCAAGCCCTTGACCAGCACCAGCCCGCTGGCCTGGGACTCGCGCAGCGCGATGGAGTCGCGCGCCAGCGACAGGCCCACGCCGGAGCGCACCAGGTCCAGCATCGAAGCTTCCTGGTCCACCTCGGCCACGGCGTTGGGCGCAATGCCCAGCGTGTCGAATTTTTCCGACAGCAGCCGGTGATGGACCGAGTCCGGCGGCGTCCAGATCCAGGGCAGGGCGGCGATCGCGGCCCAGTCGCGGCCGGCCACCTGCGCGCCCCAACCCTTGGGAGCCACGACGAAATAGGTGAATGACGCGAGCGGCAGCGCCTGCAGTCCGGCGGGCCCGGGGTCCCGCCCTTGGGGGCCGAGCGCAAAGCCCACGTCCAGTTCGCCCGCGCGCACCTGTTTCGCCACCGATCCGGACATGCCATGGCGCAGGGTGGGGCGGATCTTGGGATAGCGCTCCACCAGGTATTGCAGCGTGGCGCCCAGGCGCAGGAACTCCGGATCAAGAATCGTGCCGATGCGCAGATCGCCCTGGACGGTGTCGCGCAAGGCGCCGATGGCGCGCTGGAAGTCGTCGAGCGCGTCCAGGATGCGTTGCGCCGAGGGCAGCAGGGCGCGGCCGTCGGCGTTGGGCGCCAGGCCCTGCGCCGTGCGCGAGAACAAGCTCAGGTCCAGCGATTCCTGGAAGTTCTTCAGCTGCAGGCTGAGCGCGGGCTGGGTCAGGTGCAGATGCTCGGCCGCGCGCGTCAGGTTGCCCTCGCGGGCCACGGCGGCAAAGGTGCGGATGTGCTTCAGGTCCATGGGGCGGTTCCCGGAGTGAGTGGCGAGCGGCAGGACTGAAAGCCGTCTAAAGGCTAGAGCATTATTTAAGTTGCTTATAAACCGTTTTTCAACAATTCATTGGACAGTTCCGGCCGGCTGCGCGAGAGTCACGCTAGTGCCCGGGGCGCGGAATGCGATCGCAGCCGGGTCGGCTCAACGTCGCCGGCGGGCGCTCCGCCCGGCAAAAAGATAAGAAGAGCTTATGGAGACATACGACTACATCATCGTGGGCGCGGGTTCTGCCGGTTGCGTGCTGGCCAACCGCCTGAGCCGCGACCCCGCTGTGCAGGTGCTGCTGCTGGAGGCCGGCGGCAGCGACAACTACCACTGGATCCATATCCCGGTGGGTTATCTGCATTGCATCGGCAACCCCCGGACGGACTGGATGTACCGCACCGCGGCGGAACCGGGCCTGGGCGGCCGTTCGCTGATCTATCCGCGCGGCCGCGTGCTGGGCGGCAGCTCATCGATCAACGGCATGATCTACATGCGCGGCCAGCGCCAGGACTACGAGGACTGGGCCGAGCTGTCCGGGGATCCGGCCTGGGGCTGGGACCAGGTGCTGCCCGTGTTCAAGCGCAGCGAGGACTACCACCGCGGCGCGGACGAGTTCCACGGCGCCGGCGGCGAATGGCGCGTGGAGTCGCAGCGCCTGCGCTGGGACATCCTGGAAGCCTTTGCCGGCGCGGCCGAGCAGGAGGGCATCCCGCGGGTGCAGGACTTCAATCGGGGCGACAACTTCGGCTGCGGCTACTTCGAAGTGAACCAGCGCGGCGGCTGGCGCTGGAATACCTCCAAGGCGTTCCTGCGCCCGGTGCGCAGGCGTGCGAACCTGCGTGTGATGACAGGCGCGCAGGCCGAGCAGCTGGTGTTCGAAGGCAAACGCTGCGTGGGCGTGCAGTTGCGACAGGGCGGCCAGAGCGTCACCTTGCGCGCGCGCCGCGAGGTGGTGCTGGCGGCGGGGGCCGTGAATACGCCGGTGTTGCTGGAAACCTCCGGCGTGGGGGAACCTGCGCGCCTGCGCGAAAGCGGCATCGCACTGCGCCACGCCCTGCCGGGGGTGGGCGAGAACCTGCAGGATCACCTGCAGCTGCGCGTCATCATCCAGGTGCAGGGCGTGAAGACGCTGAACCGCATCGCCTCCACCTGGTTGGGCAAGGCGGGCATTGGATTGGAATATCTGCTCAAGCGCAGCGGCCCCATGAGCATGGCGCCGTCGCAGCTGGGCGCGTTCGCCAAGTCGGATCCGGGGCAGGCGCGCGCCAACGTGGAATTCCATGTGCAGCCGCTGTCGCTGGGCGCTTTTGGCGAACCCCTGCATGGCTTTGACGCTTTCACCGCCAGCGTGTGCAACTTGCGGCCTACCTCGCGCGGCAGCGTGCACGCGCAGGGGCCGCAAGGGAAGCCCGCCATTAGTCCCAACTATCTGAGCACCGAGGAAGACCTGCGCGTGGCGGCGGACTCGATCCGCCTGGTGCGGCGGATCGCGGCGGCGCCGGCCTTGCAGCGCTACCAGCCGCAGGAATGGCTGCCGGGGCCGGCGTTCCAGACCGATGCCGACCTGCGGGAAGCGGCCGGCAAGATCGGCACCACCATCTTCCATCCAGTGGGCACCTGCGCCATGGGGCGCGACGCGGACGGCGGGGCGGTGGTGGACGCGCGGTTGCGCGTCCACGGACTGGAGGGCTTGCGCATCGCCGATGCTTCGGTGATGCCGCTGATTACCTCCGGCAATACCAACTCGCCGACCATCATGATCGCGGAGCGGGCGGCCGACATGATCCGCGAGGACGCCGCAGGCCGTTGAATCGACGTGCTGCATCCCGGAAAAAAAGCCGCTCATGCGGGCGGCTTTCTTGTGATGGCGTGACCGCGTTCAGCGCAGCGAGCGGTACGTCTCCTGCCGCTGCGGATGGGTCAGCATGACCTGCCAGAGCTGGCCTTCGCGCGAACGGAAGAACCCGGCGCAACACATCAGGTAGTACTTCCACATGCGGTAGAAGCGCTTGCCGTAGCGCGGTTCCAGCTCGGGCCAGGCGTGGTCGAACCTGTCCCACCAGGCCATCAGCGTGCGGTCGTAGTCGGCGCCGAAGTTGTGCCAGTCTTCGATGATGAAGCGGCCTTCCACCGCCGTGGCGATCTCGCGGGCGGACGGCAGCTTGCCGTTGGGGAAGACGTAGCGGTCGATCCAGGGGTCGGTGCTCTGGCTGGTGGAGGCGATGCCGATGGTGTGCAGCAGGAACACGCCTTCCGGGGCCATCAGGCGCTGCACGTTGCTGAAGTAGGTGTCGTAGTTCTTGGGGCCGACGTGCTCGAACATGCCTACCGAGACCACCTTGTCGAAGCTGCCCTGCAGGTCGCGGTAGTCCTGCAGCAGCAGTTGCACGGGCAGGCCCTTGACCCTTTCCTGCGCCAGCGCCAGTTGCTCCTTGGACACGGTGACGCCGGTGACCTTGACGCCATAGCGCTCGGCGGCAAAGCGCGCCAGGCCGCCCCAGCCGCAGCCGATGTCCAGCAGCGTCTCGCCTTCGCGCAGCTGCAATTTGCGGCAGATCATTTCCAGCTTGGCCAGTTGCGCTTCTTCCAGCGTCTGGGCGTTTTCCCAGTAGGCGCAGGAATAGATCATGCGGCTGTCCAGCATGGCCTCGAACACGTCGTTGCCGGCGTCGTAATGCTGTTCGCCGACCTCGAAGGCGCGGTTCTTGGATTGCAGGTTGAACAGCTTGTGGCGCAGGTGCTCGGCGATCAGCTTGACGCGGGCCAGGCCCAACGCCGCCGATCCCATGTCCGCGCGCAGCAGGCGGGTGAACAGTTCGTCGAGCTGGTCGCAGTCCCACTCGCCGTCCATATACGACTCGCCCAGCCCCAGCGACCAGCTGGCGAAGACGCGGTCGTACATATGCTTGTCATGAACCTGGATGTCCCAGGGACGCGTGCCGTTGATGTGCACGTCAGCGCGGGCCAGGACGTCCTGGAGCACTTTGGGAGGTTCGGGGGGAGGGGGACTGACGGATTGATGGCCGGTGGCCAGCGGCGAGGAAGGACTGCTCTGCTGCATACGGACTCCATATCAATTTTGGGATGACTGATCTGGCAATGCTTGAAACTTCCGACTCTGATCCTAACAGGTCCGCAACTCCAATTTAATGATTGGATCGCCTCGATAGGCAATGGCAATCCCGCGATTTCGTGGAGCGGGGTTGGCGATCCGGATGCCAGGATCGTAGCGACGACCGGCCTGATAGTCCAGAACCAGGCGGCCTGGGTGTTGCGCCGCCGCCGCCCGCAGTCCGATAAGATACCGGCCTGGCGCGCCTCCAGCCGCGGCGCGCAACGACTTGTGGAGTGTATCGATGGTGGACGCCAGCCTGGAACCCCGTTTGGATTTCGTCACTTGCGCCAGCCCGGCGGGCCTGCACCGCATGGCCTACTGGGAATGGGGCGACCCGGCCAATGACCAGGTACTGGTATGCGTGCACGGCCTGACCCGCAGCGGGCGCGACTTCGATACGCTGGCGCGGCGGCTGGCGGGGCGCTATCGGGTGGTCTGCCCGGACGTGGTGGGGCGCGGCCGTTCCGATTGGCTGGCCAATCCCGCCTTCTACACCGTGCCGCAATACGTCTCGGACATGGTGACCCTGCTGGCGCGGCTGAAGCCGGCGCGCCTGGCCTGGGTAGGCACGTCGATGGGCGGGCTGATCGGCCTGGCGCTGTCGGGCGCGGCCGTCTTTGCGCGCGCCATGCTGGCCATGCGTCCGCACGCGGGCATGCTGCCACCCGAGCAGGGGTTCCATCTGGACAAGCTGGTGCTCAACGACGTGGGGCCGCGCCTGGAAACCGGCGCCCTGGCGCGCATCGGCCAGTATGTGGGCGAGCCCGGCGAATTCGCGAGCTTCGAAGAGGCCGTGGCCACCATGCGCGCCAACTCCACGACCTTCGGCCCGCATACCGATGCGCAATGGACGGAACTGGCGCGCTATCTGTATCCCCGGCAGGGCGACAAATGGGTCAAGCATTACGACCTGGCCCTGTCCCAGGCCCTGGCCGCGCAGACCCCGGAGGAACTGGCGGCGGGCGAACAGATCCTGTGGCGTTCGTATGATTCCCTGCCGTGCCCCGTGCTGATCGTGCGCGGCGCCGAATCGGATCTGCTGACGCGCGCCACCGTCGAGGAAATGCTCAAGCGCAATCCACGCGCGCAGGCTCACGAGGTGCGCGGCGTGGGCCACGCACCCACCTTGATGTCGGACGAGCAGGTCGATCCGGTCGCGGCGTTCCTGCTATCCTGAGTACGCCAGCAAACCGGGGACGGCACGGCGCTATCCACGCTGCCGGGCCTTCTCTACAATAGCTGGATGAACGCGCGCACACTGAACATCGATCTGCATTGCCATTCCACCGTCTCGGACGGTGCACTCGCGCCGCGCGACGTGGCGCAGCGCGCGCATGCCAACGGCGTGGACGTGTGGGCCTTGACCGACCACGACGAAGTCGGCGGCCTGGCCGAAGCGGCCCGCGCCGCGCGCGACCTGGACATGGACTTCGCCACCGGGGTCGAGATCTCGGTGACCTGGGCGGGCGTCACGGTGCATATCGTGGGCCTGCGCTTCGACCCCGAGAACACTGCCTTGGTCGAAGGCCTGCGCAAGACCCGCTCCGGCCGCGCCGAACGCGCCAAGCGCATCGGCGAACGCCTGGCCGACATGGGCATGCCCGGCGCCTACGAGGGCGCGCTGCCTTTTGCCGGCAACCCCGAACTCATCAGCCGCACGCACTTTGCCCGCTATCTGGTCGAAGCGGGTTATTGCCCCGATGTGCAGACCGTGTTCACCAAGCACCTGGGCGACGACCGGCCCGGCCACGTGCCCATGCAATGGGCCACGCTGGCGGAAGCGGTGGGCTGGATACGCGGGGCGGGCGGTACCGCGGTCATCGCGCATCCGGGCCGCTACAAGTACACGCCGCTGCAATTCGCCGCGCTGTTCGACGAATTCCTGCAACTGGGCGGCCTCGGCATCGAGGTCAACACCGGCAGCCATACCTCGGAAGAGGCCCGCTATTATGCGGACGTGGCGCGCCGCTACGGCTTTCTGGCGTCGCGCGGCTCGGACTTCCATAGTCCCAAGGAAAGCCGGGTGGACCTGGGCCGCTTGCCGGCGCTGCCGCCCGACCTTAAGCCAGTCTGGCACGACTGGTTCTGACGCGGGCGGCGGCCAGGCCGCCTTGCCCTGCATGCTATCGACTGTGACCGCGCCCAAACGGCGCAACCGCCATGAACAAAGCCTTTGTCAAAGAGTCGGACAACGAGGACGACGACGATCTGCCGCAAGCCCAGGCCCTGCCTGCCGGCACCAAGAACTACATGACGCCGGGCGGCTACGAGCGCCTGCGCAGCGAACTCACGCACCTGATGAACGTGGAGCGCCCGTCGGTGGTGCAGGTGGTGTCGTGGGCCGCGTCCAACGGCGACCGTTCCGAGAACGGCGACTACCTGTACGGCAAGAAGCGCCTGCGCGAGATCGACCGCCGCATGCGCTTCCTGACCAAGCGGCTGGACATCGCCGAAGTGGTCGACCCGGCCGCCCAGCCCAACCGCGACCAGGTCTTCTTCGGCGCCACGGTGCTGTATTCGGACAAGGCCGGCGAGGAACACAACGTCACCATCGTGGGCGTCGACGAGGCCGAGCCGCTGGCCGGCAAGATCAGCTGGATCTCGCCGGTGGCGCGCGCGCTGATCAAGGCCAAGGAAGGCGATACCGTGGTGCTGCGCACGCCGGGCGGGATCGAGGAACTGGACATCCTGGACGTCAGTTATCCGGCCTAGCTGCCCGATCTGGCCGGCGCCAGCAACCGAATCCTGACGCATAAAAGAAAACGGGCGCCAGCTTGTGGCCGGCGCCCGTTGGTGGGCGGGATCTGACGTCCCTGCCTCGGTTGGCGGCTTGCGCCGCCGTTCCCCTGGGGCTTGCTGCTTGTTCCTTGCGGCTTACTTCTTGCGGTTGGCGATCGACTTCTCGGCCAGGTTGACCAGGTCTTCGCCGATCTGCTTCTTCCACTTTTCATAGACGGGCTTGGTGACCTTGACGAAGGCCTCGTGGTCCGCCTGCGACAGCGAGGTCACGGTCACGCCGTGGCCGGCGATTTCCTTCAGCAGCGACGGATCTTCCGGCGTCACGCCCTTGCGCGCGATCACGATCTGCTGCTTGCCGGCGTCCAGCGCGGCCTGGCGCACGATGTCGCGGTCCTTCTCGGACCAGGAATTCCAGACCTCGCGGTTGACCACGAAGATCAGCGGATCGGCCACGTAGTTCCACAGCGTCAGGTACTTCTGGCCCACGGTGTAGAGCTTGGAGCCGGTGTAGATCGACAGGGGGTTTTCCTGGCCGTCGACCGCGCCGCTGGCCAGCGCTGGCTGGGCGTCGGCCCAGCTCATCTGCGTGGGGTTGGCGCCCAGCGCGGTGAACGTGTCGATGTACAGCGGCGAACCCACCACGCGCAGCTTCAGGCCCTTCATGTCCTCGGGCTTCTTGATCTCGTGCTTGGAGTTGCTGAGCTGGCGATAGCCGTTTTCGCCCCAAGCCAGCGGCACCACGCCGGCTTTCTCGATGAGCTTGAACATTTCCTTGCCCACGTCGCCTTGCACCAGCGAGTCGATGGCGGCGTAGTCGGGCATCAGGAAGGGCAGGGAGAACAGGTTCAGCTGCTTGACTTGCGGCGACCAGTTGATGGTCGAGCCCACGGCCATGTCGATCACGCCTTGGCGGATGGCGGTGAATTCGCGGGTCTGGTCGCCCTGGACCAGCGAGGTGCCGGGATAGACCTTGATATTGATGCGGCCCTGGGTACGCTCGCGCACCAGGTTGGACCAGATTTCGGCGCCCTGGCCCCAGGGGAAGGTGGTGCCGACGACGATGGAGAGCTTGTACTCGGGCTTGTAGGTTTGCGCGTGCGCGGGCGCCATGCCGACGACGGCCGCCGCGCACAGGGCGGCTCCGATCAGGTTGCGGAATTTCATGTTGCGTCTCCTCTCTTTGCGAGTCTGTCTGTTGTTGTAATGAACACCGGTATCGCCGGCCTTGGGGTCGCCCCGTCCGGCCCTTTCAATAACCCAGCTTGTGCGGCAACCACAGCGCCAGCTGCGGGAACACCAGCACCGCAACCAGCACCAGGAACATCGCGCCCAGCAACCACACCACCCAGCGCACCGTGGACTCCATCGGCACGCGCGCGATGCGGCAGGACACCATCAGGTTCACGGCCAGCGGCGGGGTGAACTGGCCCAGCGCCACCTTCAAGGTCAGGATCACGCCGAACCACACCGGATCCCAGCCATAGGCGTTGGCGATGGGCATGAGCAGCGGCACGAAGATCAGGAAGATGGAGATGCCGTCCAGGAACATGCCCACGGTCATCAGCAGCAGGATCAGCAGCGCCAGCACGCCCCATTCGCCCAGGCCGGAATTGACGATGGCATGGGTGATGGGATCGATCACGCTCAGCGTGGACAGGGCCCAGGCGAAGATGCCGGCCAGCGTCACCACCAGCATGATGACGGCGGACAGTTCGGCGGCTTCGCGCAGGATGGTGTACAGGTCGCGCAGCTTGATGGTGCGGTGGATGAACATGCCTACGAACAGGCCGTAGAACACCGCGACCACGGCGGCTTCGGTGGGCGTGAACCAGCCCATGCGCATGCCGCCCAGGATCAGCACCGGCGCGGCCAGGCCCCATGAGGCTTCGCGCAGGCTGGCCCAGAAGGGCGGGCGGGGCAGGTGGGCTTCCAGCGCGCCCATCTTGTGCTTGCGCGACAGCCAGACCGCCGGAACGATAAGGGCGATGCCGGCCAGGATGCCGGGGATCATGCCGGCGGCGAACAGCGCCGGCACCGAGGCGCCGGGCACCAGCACCGAGTAGATGATGAAGGCCACCGACGGCGGGATCAGGATGTCGGTGGCGGCGCCTGCCGCCACCACCGCGGCCGAGAACGAACCCGGATAACCCGCACGCGACATGGCCGTGATCATCACCGCGCCCACAGCCGCCGCGCAGGCCGGACCCGAGCCGGAAATGCCGCCCAGGAACATGGCCACCGCGATCGACACCAGCGGCAGCATGCCCGGGCCGCGCCCGACGATGGCGATGGCGAAGTCCACCAGCCGCTTGGCCACGCCGGAGCGGTCGAAGATCGAGCCCACCAGCACGAACATGGGAATGGCCAGCAGCGGGTACTTGGCCAGGCCGGCATAGAAGTTCTGCGGCACGGTCAACAGGCCATACCAGGGCGTGTCCAGGTTGGACAGCACGATGGCCACGGTCCCGCCCAGGCCCAGGGCCACGCCGACCGGCACGCCGATCAGCATCAGGACGATGAAGACGGTAAAGAGGATGGCCGCGATCATTGCTGTTCCCGGCTGGGGCTTTTGGCGATGCGGCGCAGGGTGCCGATGGTGCGCAGCGAAATTGCCGCCGCCATCACCGGCAGCCAGATCGAATACCACCAGGTCGGCACGCCGATGGCGGGCGAAGTCTCTTCGTAGATGTATTCGTCGGCCACCAGCTTGACCGACAGCACGGTCAGCAGCAGGAAGAAAGCCAGCACGCAGCCGTTGGAGATCAGCGCCATGATGCGTTGGCGGCGCGGCGAACCGGAGTCCGCCAGGATCTCGATGCGGATATGGTGGTTGCGCACGAAGGCGACGCTGCCGCCGGCCATGGTCAGCACGATCAGCAGGAACACCGAGATCTCTTCCGTCCAGGCGAAGGACTGGTCGGTGAAGTAGCGCACCAGCACGTTCAGGAAGGTGATGATGGCCAGGGTCGCCAGCAGGATCACGGCCAGCCAGTCCTCGATGGCCAGCGGCACTTTGACTGCGGGATCTGATTCGGCGGGAATGATCGGTTCTACAGGCTCGGCGGGGGCTTCGGGGCGGGACATGTGAGGCAACGGCCAGCGCCGGGTAGGCGCTATTCATTTATGGGGTCGCTGCATCCTACCGTCGCGCCGTGGGGCCGGAAGTTCGTGTTTTCCCGTGGTGCGGGATAGCCGCAACATGTTGCGATGCAGCATAAATTTTGTGCCTTGAAGGCCGCCGATATCGGGAAAGTTTTGCAGCAGCGGGCTCTTGGCGCGAATGCTGCTACGCAACATCCCGCTGTGCGGCGGTTGGAATTCTTTTGTAACAATGGCCAAAACGGAGCTGTCCGGCATGGATCGAACAACGGCTCCGGGAAAACCCCCTAAACAGGTAAAATCTCTTTTTGCTCTCCTCTCTTTATACGGCGCCCGCATCGTGTCCCTAGTTCAGCATCTGCCTGGTTCCTCCGTCCTGTCCTCCTTCCGTCGCGATCGCCTCCTGGCGCAATTGAAGGAAGCCGGCTTGCCGGTGGCCGACATATCCGCCCGCTACGAGCACTTCGTCAGCACCGACGCGGCCTTGACGGCCGAGCAGCAGCAACACCTGACCCAACTGCTGGACTACGGCACCCCCGCCACCGGCGACGCGCCGGCCAAGAGCCTGTCCCTGCTGGTGATCCCGCGCCTGGGCACCATTTCGCCCTGGGCCAGCAAGGCCACCGACATCGCCCACAACTGTGGCCTGGCGTCGGTGTACCGCATCGAACGCGGTGTGCGCTACGTGATCACCCCCGAGCGCGGCCTGCTGGGTACCAAGTCCTTCGACGATGCCATGCTGGCGCGCGCGGCCGACTGCCTGCACGACCGCATGACCGAAACCGTGGTGGACGCCAGCTTCGACGGCCAGGCGCTGTTCCAGCCGCTGGCCGGCAAGCCCATGCGCACGGTCGGCGTGCAGGCGCGCGGCGCCGAAGCCTTGGCCGAAGCGAACACCTCGCTGGGCCTGGCGCTGTCGGACGACGAAATCGAATACTTGGCCAAGTCGTTCTCCGACCTGGGCCGCGATCCCACCGACGTGGAATTGATGATGTTCGCGCAGGCCAACAGCGAACACTGCCGCCACAAGATCTTCAACGCCCAATGGGTGATCGACGGCCAGGAACAGCCCAACACGCTGTTCGGCATGATCCGCGCCACCCACAAGGCGCAGCCCGCAGGCACCGTGGTCGCCTATTCGGACAACGCCGCCATCATGGAAGGCGGCCCCGCGCAGCGCTTCCAGGCCGGCGTGCCGGGCGTGACGGGCGAGGGTGTCGAAGGCGCCAAGTACATCCGCCGCGACACCACCGTGCACACGCTGATGAAGGTGGAAACCCACAACCACCCGACCGCGATTGCGCCGTTCCCCGGTGCCTCGACCGGCAACGGCGGCGAGATCCGCGACGAAGGCGCGACTGGCCGCGGCTCCAAGCCCAAGGCCGGCCTGACCGGTTTCACCGTGTCGCACCTGCGTTTCGACGACGCCTTGCAGCCCTGGGAAGCCGACCACCACGGCCTGCCCGAGCGCATCGCCTCGCCGCTGTCCATCATGATCGACGGCCCGATCGGCGGCGCGGCGTTCAACAATGAATTCGGCCGTCCCAACCTGCTGGGCTATTTCCGTTCGTTCGAGCAGACCGCCGGCGGCACGCGCTGGGGCTATCACAAGCCCATCATGATCGCGGGCGGCCTGGGCAGCATCGATGCCGGCCTGACGCACAAGGACGTGATTCCTCCGGGCGCGCTGCTGATCCAGCTGGGCGGCCCGGGCTTCCGCATCGGCATGGGCGGCGGCGCCGCCTCCAGCATCAGCATGGGCAGCAACTCGGCCGAACTGGACTTCGACTCCGTCCAGCGCGGCAACCCTGAAATCGAACGCCGCGCCCAGGAAGTCATCGACCGCTGCTGGCAGCAGGCCGAGAACAACCCCATCATCGCGATCCACGACGTGGGCGCGGGCGGCCTGTCCAACGCCTTCCCGGAACTGGTGAACGACGCCGGCCGCGGCGCCATCTTCGATCTGAAGCGCGTGCCGCTCGAAGAATCGGGCCTGTCGCCCGCCGAAATCTGGAGCAACGAATCCCAGGAACGCTACGTCCTGTCGATCCTGCCCAAGGACCTGGAACGCTTTGACGCCATCGCCCGCCGCGAACGCTGCCCCTACGCGGTGGTGGGCGTGGCCACCGAAGAGCGCCAACTGCGCGTGGTGGACGGCGAGGGCCTGCCGGGCCTGGACACCATCCGTCCGCAGGGCGAAGCCGAAGTGCGTCCGGTCGACGTGCCGATCGACGTCATCCTGGGCAAGCCGCCGCGCATGACCCGCGACGTCACGCGCCTGCCCGGCGTGTCCGCGCCGCTGGACCTGGCCGGCATTGACCTGACCGAAGCTGCCTACCGCGTGCTGCGCCACCCCACGGTGGCCAACAAGTCCTTCCTCATCACCATCGGCGACCGCACCGTGGGCGGGCTGTCCAGCCGCGACCAGATGGTCGGCCCGTGGCAGGTGCCGGTGGCTGACTGCGCCGTGACCCTGGCTGACTACGAAGGCTTCCGTGGCGAAGCCATGTCCATGGGCGAGCGCACCCCGATCGCCATGCTGGACGCGCCGGCTTCCGGCCGCATGGCCGTGGCCGAAGCGCTGACCAACCTGGCCGCCGCCGACGTGGCGCGCCTGGAAGACATCAAGCTGTCGGCCAACTGGATGGCCGCCTGCGGCGTGGCCGGCCAGGACGCTGCGCTGTACGACACCGTGTCCGCCGTCAGCGAACTGTGCCAGGCCACCGGCCTGTCGATTCCGGTGGGCAAGGACTCCCTGTCCATGAAGACGTCCTGGGAACAGGACGGCGAGCAGCGCCAGGTGGTGGCGCCGGTGTCGCTGGTCATCACGGCCTTCGCGCCCGTGGCCGACGTGCGCGCCAGCCTGACCCCGCAGCTGCGCACTGATGCCGGCGACAGCGTGCTGATTCTGATCGACCTGGGCCGCGGCCGCCATCGCATGGGCGGTTCGATCCTGGCGCAGACCTACAACCAGGTCGGCGAAACCGTGCCGGACATCGATGCGCCGCAGGATCTGCGCGCCTTCTTCGTCACCATCCGCACCCTGGCCGAAGCCGGCACCATCCTGGCCTACCACGACCGTTCCGATGGCGGCCTGTTCGCGACCCTGACCGAAATGGCCTTCGCCGGCCGCACCGGTATCTCGGTCAATCTGGACATGCTGACCTTCGATCCGCAATCGGCGGATTGGGGCGACTACAAGATCCGCCCGGAACAGGTGGCGGTGCAGCGCGAGGAACTGACGCTCAAGGCGCTGTTCTCCGAAGAGGCCGGCGCCGTCATCCAGGTGCCCGCCGCCCAGCGCGACGCCGTCATGCAGGTGCTGCGCGGCGCGGGCCTGTCGGCCCACTCGCACGTCATCGGCGGTCTGAACGGCGCCGACGAAGTCGAGTTCTACCGCGACGGCAAGAAGGTCTGGGGCCAGCCGCGCGCCGAACTCGGCCGCGCCTGGAGCGAAGTGTCCTACCGCATCATGTCGCGCCGCGACAACCCGGCCTGCGCCCAGGCCGAGCTCGACGTCTGGAACGACACCACCGATCCGGGCATGAGCCCCAACGTGGACTTCGATCCGCAGGAAGACGTGGCCGCGCCGTTCATCAACACCGGCAAGCGTCCGCGCGTGGCGATCCTGCGCGAGCAGGGCTGCAACAGCCAGGTGGAAATGGGCTGGGCTTTCGACACGGCCGGCTTCGAAGCCATCGACGTGCACATGACCGACCTGCTGTCTGGCCGCGTGGACCTGGCGCAAGTGCAGGGCCTGGTGGCCGTGGGCGGCTTCAGCTACGGCGACGTGCTGGGCGCCGGCGAAGGCTGGGCGCGCACCATCCGCTTCAACAGCAAGCTGTCGGACCAGTTCGCTGCCTACTTCGCGCGTCCCGACACCTTCGCGCTGGGCGTGTGCAACGGCTGCCAGATGATGGCCGCGCTGGCGCCCATGATCCCGGGCGCAGAATTCTGGCCGCGCTTCACGCGCAACCAGTCGGAAAAGTACGAAGCCCGCCTGTCCATGGTCGAAGTGGCCAAGTCGCCGTCGATCTTCTTCGCCGGCATGGAAGGCGCCCGCATCCCGGTCGCCGTGGCCCACGGCGAAGGCTATGCCGACTTCTCGCAGCAGGGCGACGCCAGCCGCGTGCTGGCTGGCGCGCGCTACATCGACAACCGCGGCCAGGCCACCGAAGCCTACCCGTTCAACCCGAACGGCAGCCCCGCCGGCCTGACGTCCGTCACCACCGCCGACGGCCGCTTCACGGTCATGATGCCGCACCCGGAACGCGTGACGCGCAACGTCATGATGTCGTGGGCGCCTGAAAAGTGGGGCAAGGCGGATGCGGGCGGCGCGTTCAGCCCCTGGATGCGCATCTTCCGCAACGCGCGCGTCTGGCTGAAGTAAGGCAGTAGCCGCCGCCGGGACTTGTCTCCCGGCGCGTGCGACACGCCCCGCCATTTGGACCTCTTGGGTCCGAAT